>JBARPA010000020.1:0-12003 GCA_049642665.1 Candidatus Zixiibacteriota bacterium | reverse complement strand
GGCTGGCTGTGGATTCGATCTTTATGATGCCCCAGTTAGGCGTTCTCTCAACACTGCACGCCAAGGCAGCCACCCAGGTCTTTGAGAAGGATTGTCTGATTCATCTGGGAACCTGTATCGCCCCTATAGGCGAGATCAAAGAGCCCAAGGACATTTTAAAATATCATTTTGAGATGCCCAACGGAGAGAAAATAGAGGGAACCATTAAATTCGGAGAGATGAAAAGAATCCCCCTGGAATTAGATGAAAAAACAGGATCGCCCTTGACCTGCAATGCCATCCTGGATCCATTAAGAGGGTTTGATGTGGGGAATGGAAGGGGAGGCAAAGTGGAAAAGGGGATCTCCGGGGGAGTTACCGGTATAGTATTGGATGGCAGGGGAAGACCATTTCACTTGCCAGAGGATAATAAAGTCCGGGTTGAGAAACTTAAAGAGTGGATGATAGCTTTGGATATCTATCCCAAGGAGAGTTTGGAGAGATTATAATTGGTCTAATAAAAGAAAAAGAAGATATATAATAACTTGAGGAGTTTTAAATGGGTCATGCGTATACCCCTGGTTTGAAAGTTACTGAAAGGATTTTGGTGACCAAGAAAAGGATTTTGCCTCTGAAAGGGGAGGTCCTGGTAAAAGTTGGAGATAAGGTTGGTTCTGAAACCGTGGTAGCCAGGACTCACCTTCCTGGAGCTGTTGAACTGATTAATGTGGCTAATATTCTGGGTCTTCCACCAGAGGATGTGATCCATCAGATGCTCAAAAAGGAAGGCGATCGGGTAAATGAAGGGGAGGTTATAGCCAAAAGCAAAAGCTTTTTTGGTCTATTCACTTCCGAATGCAAATGTAAATCTGAGGGGACCATAGAGAACATATCCAGTATCACAGGTCAGGTTTTGATCAGAGGGAATCCTCAGCCGGTGGAGATCAAAGCCTATCTGAATGGAGAGGTGGTAGAGGTCTTCCAGGAGGAGGGGGTGGCGGTGAGCACCTGGTGTTCTTTTATTCAGGGAATTTTCGGAATCGGAGGAGAAACCCATGGAAAGATAAAGATGGTATCACAAGATAATACTTCCGTTTTGACAGATAAAGAAATTGGTAAGGATTGTGCCGGATGTGTCCTGGTTGGGGGAAGCCTGGTGACAGCAGATGCCATCAAGAAAGCGATTTCAGTGGGAGCTAAAGGAGTGGTGGGAGGTGGGTTCGGTGACAGGGAGCTAAGAGATTTTCTGGGCTATGATCTGGGAGTGGCTATAACTGGCTCCGAAGATTTAGGAATTACCCTGGTCATAACTGAAGGTTTTGGTCAGATAAATATGGCGGAAAGGACCTTTGAACTTTTCAAATCAAAAGAGGGCCAAGAAGCTTGTATCAATGGTGCCACCCAGATCAGAGCAGGAGTTATCCGTCCAGAGGTGGTTATTCCTTTTAAGGGGGATGTTCATAATACGGAGGAAAAGAAAGACTTTGAGAACAAAGGATTGGAGACAGGAAAACCCATCCGGGTAATACGGGAACCTTATTTTGGAAAATTAGGAAAAGTGGTGGGACTTCCCGCACCACTTCAAAAGCTGGAATCTGAATCTTCTGCCCGAGTCCTGGAAGTTGAGTTTGAGGACAAAACAAAAGCGATAATTCCCAGAGCTAACGTGGAATTAATAGAGGAGTAAATTTTACTTGACATATTTTAGCCTATATTATAAATTCTTACAATGATTTGAGATCGAATGTCGGTTTTTAGTATGAATATTACCACAGCTTACAAATTTGAGATTTTGTTTTAATGTTATGCTTAAAAAGATCACTTGGATAAGTGATCTTTTTGTTTTGAAAAAAAAGGAATAGAAATGAAAACAAAGAATCCCTCAGAAAGTCTGTTGAAGTTGTTTTCGTTCTGCTTGATTTTGTGTTTTGTTTTCTCCTTAACCCCCCTGGCTTTTCCCCAGGATCCCACCGCAGTTTCAGACTCCATACCACCTGCCCCGCCCAGTAATGTGGTGGTTAAAGATACCCCTTATGATCGAGGCCAAAGTATCACCATAAACTGGGAGAAATCCGCAGATGACGGAATGGGCGCTAATGATGTCCTGGGTTATGAGATTATGAGATCCACGGAGGTGGACGGAGAGTATAAACTGATTGGCACCACTACTGGTGGGGCACAGTATTTCATAGATAATGATGTGAAAGATAAAGTGAGCTATTTTTATAAGATTAGTGTTACGGATGGAATAAACACCTCCCTATCACTTCCCAGCTTACCTGCCATGTCAAAAGCCCAATGGCTCAATCTCAGAAGAACTAATATTTTTATTTTTGCAGCAGCTTTAACCTTTGCCATACTCTACTATATCAACCGGGCTAAAGCAGGAAAGGAACTTTTCATCAGAAAGATCGCAGGTTTAGAGGCAGTTGACGATGCGGTAGGGCGAGCTACCGAAATGGGAAGGAAGATATTCTACATTCCCGGGATCTCGGATATGGACAACATGCAGACCATTGCGGGCCTGACCATTTTAGGGCGGGTGGCTAAAGTTGCCGCAGAGTATGAAGCCAGGCTGGAGGTTCCGGTTTCCCGATCCATGGTCATGGTTAGTGCCAGAGAGGTTATGAAGGAAGCTTACTCCAATGCCGGCAGACCAGATGCCTTTAATGAGGATTTAGTCTATTATCTTACCGATGACCAGTTTGGCTATGCCGCTGCGGTGGATGGTCTTTTCGTGCGGGAGAAGCCTGCCGCCATATTCCTGCAAGGTCAGTTCTATGCGGAATCCTTGATCTTAGCTGAGACCGGAAACTCGGTGGGAGCCATTCAGATAGCCGGAACCGCAGCTCCAGCTCAGATACCTTTTTTCATTGCTGCCTGTGATTTTACCTTAATTGGAGAGGAGCTTTTTGCAGCTTCGGCTTACCTTTCAAAGGATCCCAAGCTTCTGGGAAGCTTGAAAGGACAGGATGTGGGCAAGGTCATATTCTTAGCTGCAATTCTCTTAGGTGTGATCCTTTTGAGCTTTAAGTTAATGAACATAGGCCCCTGGTTCAGCGTGGGCTGAAAAACTGAGGAGATAAAGAAAAATGCGTAGGGAAGTTCCATTAATGATCTGTGCAATAGTGGGATTCACTTTAATCATAGTCTATTTTGTACCACATCCTCCTTTTTCTGATATGAGAGATCTCTTCTCGGATTGGTTCAGTGTGATTGCTGCTTTTGCTATATATTTAGGGATCTTAAATCTGTTGAAAAACAGCGTGGATAAGGTTTACAGAAAAAGATCGGGTTGGGGTTTCAGCATCGTAACCATTCTGGGATTTCTCCTTTTTGTCTCTGTTGGACTTTATGAGGGGAGCGATTTTGGCGAGTTCGGAACCAACTACTACTATCTTTATGACCGGATATATTTCCCTTTGATGGCAACTATGTTTGCCATCTTAGCCTTTTTCATCGGCTCTGCTTCCTACCGTGCTTTTCGGGCAAGAAACCTGGAGGCGACTATATTGTTGTTAGCTGCTTTCTTTGTGATGCTAGGTAGAGTCCCTATTGGTTATTATCTTACCTCCTGGCTGCCAGAAGGTTGGAGGATGGGTGATGTGGCTAATGCCATCATGACATACCCCCAGATGGCTGGGCAGAGGGCGGTTATGATCGGGATCGCTTTGGGGATCGTATCTACCTCCTTGAGAATCATATTAGGGATAGAACGAACTTTTTTGGGAGGAGACTAATCTGGAGGTTAAGAAAATGGGATTTTTTGAAAGATTGATAAAAATAGATCGCAGGATCATCTTTACCTTCATCGCTTTTGCCGTTGCTTTACCCTTGTTTTTTAACGTGAGTATGCATGTGGAAACTACGCCTGAGGTTGTGGGGATCTTCAGTGCAGTCGATAGCTTATCTCCGGGCTCCAAAGTTTTGATATCGTTTGATTATGATCCCGGATCCATGCCAGAACTTCAACCTATGGCGGAATCATTCCTGAGACATTGTTTCTCACGGGGTCTGAAAGTAATACTAATGGGTTTATGGCCCCAGGGTCCGCTTCAGGCTAATTGGGCTTTAGATATCATCTTGAATGAGCCGGACATAAAGGAAAAAAATCTCCAGTATGGGGTGGACTACGTTAACTTAGGTTATACTGCAGGAAATGAGGTGGTAATTCAGAGGATGGGGTCAGATATACATGCGGCTTTTCCCGTTGACTATTACGGGACATCACTGGATGAAATACCTCTAATGAGAGGAGTGAGAAATTTCGACAACATTGATTTCGTATACAATCTTTCAGCGGGTTATCCAGGAACAATGGAATGGGTTCAGTTTGCAGCAGACAGGTTCCACGCTGTGCTGGGTGCAGGAAATACTGCAGTTCAAGCTCCACTGATGTATCCCTATCTGGGTAAAAAACAATTGGTCGGAATCCTGGGAGGGATGAAAGGAGCTGCTGAATATGAGGTATTGTCAAAAAGGCCTGCCCGAGGTGTGAGATATATGTTCTCCCAGGGGATCTCACATGCGGTGGTTATATTTTTCGTTATACTTGGAAACGTGGCTTATTTTGCCACCCGAAAGAAAAGGAAAGAATCTTAAGGAGGTATGAAAAATGCATCCCAGCCCGGATTTAGGAATTTGGATCGGAGGACTTTTGACCCTTGGGATTTTCTCTTTTCTTTACGGGGATAATCCTTACTATAAATTCTGCGAGGCGCTCTTTGTGGGAGTCTCCGCTGGTCACTGGTTTGTTACTTTATTCTGGACAGTTTTCGTTGCCAAGATGATTCGGAACGTGGGAATAGGTCTGAACACCTTCATCACAGAGGGATTTTCAGCCGGGTTTGCTGACTATATGCACTGGAGCTATATTTTTGGTGGGATTTTAGGATTTCTTATGTTATTAAGGCTTTTTCCCAAGATCGGATGGATATCACGCTGGTCTTTAGCTTTTGTGGTGGGAACAACCGCAGGTTATTACTTCATAAACTATTTGGTGAGCAACGGAGTGATGCAGATTCAAAAAACCATCTTACCCTTTACTTCAGTAGGTAATATAATATTGGTAGTTGGAACATTCTGCGGGTTGATATACTTCTTCTTTTCTAAGGAGCACAAAGGTGCTTTTGGGGGGTTAGCCCGAATCGGAATCTGGTTTCTGATGATAACCTTCGGTGCCTCCTTCGGGTACACTGTTATGTCCAGAATGTCTTTGCTTATAGGAAGAATGGACTATCTTCTGGGCAACTGGCTGGGATTAATTGGATAAAAATCTTTTTATATGAGAAAATTAAAAATCTTCTTTTTCTTCCTGTTTTTAACTCTAACTTTTTTATTTGCTTTAAATGATGTCTTTGCTCAAGAGGAGAGCGAAGCTCCAGCTCCACCCAGCCAGGTGGAAGCATTTGATACTCCCAATGATAACGGCCACTCCATAACCGTTAGCTGGAGGCTTTCAGCTGATGATGGGATGGGTAAAAACAACGTTGTGGCCTATGAGATTTTGAGGTTTGATTCTCCGGAGGGCGAGTTTGAGGTCAGGGGAATGGCCCCTGCGGGAGCAGGAATTTTTGAGGATCAGGGTGCCAAAGATAAAAAGAGCTCCAACTTTCTGCCCAGCCACAAAAACTTCTACTATAAGGTGAGGGCAAAAAGCGACGGTATCTATTCGGATTCCGAAGTCTCCCCTCCTGCTCAGGCTTATGGTCAGTGGTTTCACACCGGTAAATCCGTGGTTCTGGTCGCGGTGATAATTTTTTCCGCATTTGCCATGGTTTTCATAAACTTAGCCAGAAAAGGGAAGGAGCTTTTCATCCGCCCCTTAGCTGGAATCGAAGCTGTGGACGAGGCTATTGGTCGAGCTACGGAGATGGGCAAGCCCATCCTTTACATAATAGGTCTGGGCAGTGCAGATATGATAGCAACTATTGCTTCCTTCACCATATTAAGTCGGGTAGCTAAAAAGACTGCTGAGTATCAATCGGATATTTTAATTCCTTGTTATGACTCTGTGGTTATGGCGGTGGCTCAGGAAACAGTCAAGGCTGCCTATCAGGAAGCTGGAAGGCCTGATATGTACAAAGAAGAGAATATATTCTTTTTAACTTCCATGCAGTTTGCCTATGTGGCAGGAGTCAATGGTATAATGCTCAGGGAGAGGCCTGCCACCAATTTCTATTTAGGAAAGTTTTACGCCGAATCTCTGATCCTGGCCGAGACAGGCTCATTGGCCGGCTCCATCCAGATCTCGGGCACAGATGAGATCGCTCAGATTCCCTTCTTTGTGGCAGCTACGGATTATACCCTGATAGGTGAGGAGCTCTATGCAGCTTCAGCCTATTTGGGAAAAGAACCAGTACTTCTGGGAACTCTGAAAGGTCAGGACTGGGGTAAGGCATTGGTAATAATATCGTTAATTTTAGGTGCCTTAGCCGCCAGCTTTCATTTTCAATTTTTCCTGAATCTTTTCAGGGTCCAGCTTTAAAAAGGGAAAAATAGATGCGTAGAGTATTGCCTTTTACCCTTGTATCGATAGCTGGATTTTTCATGCTGATTCAGTATTTTATCCCCCGGGAGGAGTTTGAGTGGATCTATGAATGGACCTTAGACTGGATCATTGTCATCGGTTGTTTCGCTATGCTTTTGGGGCTTTACAGTTTAACCTATGTCAGCGTGAATAAAGTGAGAAGGAAAACGCCCGGCTGGGGATATAACCTGATTGCTTTAGCGGGATTGTTTTTCATGCTTATTGTGGGTTTTGTTCCGGGTCAGGAGAGTTTGGTACGGGGAAGCGCTTTCATGCACCTTTTTGAGTATGTCTATATTCCGGTTCAGGCTTCCATGTTCTCCCTTTTGGCCTTCTATATTGCATCCGCTGCCTACCGGGCATTCAGAGCCCGGACCATTTTAGCCACCATACTCTTGGTATCTGCTATAATCATTATGTTGAGGTTGGTACCTCTGGGTCCTTTGTCGTCCATTAATCAATGGCTGGCCAATTTCATTCTCACCGTTCCGAATATGGCAGCCAAAAGAGCCTTCTGGATTGGGGTAGGATTGGGGGCTACAGCTACCGCACTTAAGATCATGTTAGGCATAGAAAGAACTTACATGGGAAGGGATTAAGAATGGAGAACGAAAGAAAGGATCTTTACGATTGGATGATGAACCTGGATAGGCGCTGGGTCTATCTGGTGATCGGGGTGGTGGTGGTGGTCACCGCCATCGTTCCTTTCAGAGTGCCCATGTACATCACTCCTGAGGTGCGAAGTGTCTATGATTTCATAGAGAGTCTGGAACCAGGTGATGTCCTGATGATAGGAGTAGACTACGCTCCGGAAGTCATGGCTGAGCTTCACCCTAGGAACTATGCCATAACCAGGCAGTGCTTTAAGAAGGACGTCAGGCTTCTTTTATGCTGTTTGCACCAGAATGGTCCGGGAATGGTGGAGCAGGTAATTGCCCAGGTATCCGAGGAGTTCAATAAAGTCAATGGGGAGGACTACGTCTATCTGGGGTACAAGCCCTACCCGGGAATTACCATATTAGCCATGGGACAAAACTTCAGGATACCCTTTCCCGAAGATTATTACGGCACCCCTCTTGATTCCTTACCTATGATGAGAAACATGACCAATTTCGATGATGTGAAAGCTATAATCAACATCTCCGGAGGGAGCGGTACAGAATACTGGATAAACTACGCTAACGGGCGCTACAATGCTAAGCTGGGTATTGGAGTAACCGGAGTTATGACCTCAGATTACTACCCCTTTCTCCAATCCGGTCAAATCTTTGGTCTTATTGGTGGAATGAAGGGTGCAGCCGAGTATGAGGACCTGGCTGAGAAGGCAGGATATATTTCCAGAGAGAAGGATCAACTTTCGGCCTTTAAAAGCATGCCCATTCAGACCACAACCCACATTGTGGTGATACTTTTCATTGTATTGGGGAATATAGGATATTTTATGTCCAAAAAGAGAAAATAGGAAAAAAGCATGGGAACACACGACATAATATTCAACGGGATTGCAGCTTTTCTGACTATAAGCATTTACACCTTTCTTTATAAGGATAATCCCTTTTACAAATTTGCTGAGCATCTTGTGGTTGGAGTTTCGGCTGGATATTTTGCAGTGATTTTGTATTACAATGGATTCATCCCCAAGTTGATCGAGCCCTTAAAGCAGGGTCAATTCTGGTATATATTCCCTGGAATCCTGGGAATTATGATCTGGACCCGATTTTCCAGAAAATGGTCCTGGATATCCCGCTTCTCACTGGCCTTTTATATAGGCAGTGGAGCGGGAATTGCAATCCCCCTCTATATTCAGAACTTTGTGATCCGCCAGTTAAGCGCCACCATGCTTCCTGTTGGTTTTTCCTCCTGGCAGCTGTTCACCAATATTTTAATCATAATCGGTGTGTTCTGTGGTCTGACTTACTTTTACTTTTCCAAAGAACACAAAGGAGCTTTCGGAGTAAGCGCTAAAGTCGGGATCTGGACTCTCATGGTCGGTTTCGGTGCGGGATTCGGTCTGACGGTTATGGGCAGGGTCTCACTTCTGGCAGAAAGGGTGGTATTCATAAGGGATTATTTAAACGATTTGTTTAAATATCTGTCTTAGCATTGAAGGTTTCATAAAAAGTCCGAAATGGGATAAATTTTTATCAAATTGATGCCCTCTTTTCTTCTTTATTCGTCCTCCTGGTTTGATTTTAATCGTATCAATGTTTTTATAATTCTGGGGGCTTTCTTCATCTTTATAATTTATTTCATCAGACAGGCCAAGGTGGGTAAATCGCTTTTTATTAGAAGGATCGCCGGTTTGGACGCCATAGAGGAGGCGGTGGGAAGAGCCACTGAGATGGGAAAGCCGATACTTTACATCTCCGGAATTGAGGATATGGATAATTTGCAGACGGTGGCCTCCATGATAATCCTGGGCAATGTTGCCGAGATGGCGGCCAGGTACGAGGTTCCGCTTTTGGTTCCCATCTGCAGGCCCTTTGTGGTGACTGTGGCGGAGGAGTCGGTGAAGCAGGGCTATATGAAAGCCGGCAGGCCGGATGCCTACAACAAAAACAACGTCAGATACATATCGGACGAGCAGTTCGCTTACACTGCCGGGGTAAACGGAATTATGCTTCGGGATCGTCCGGCAGCCAATTTTATGTTTGGCTCATTTTTCGCAGAGTCCTTGATAATGGCGGAAACCGGCTTTTCCACCGGAGCTATCCAGGTGGCTGGAACTGCCAACATTCATCAGCTTCCTTTTTTCGTGGTAGCATGCGACTACACCATTATCGGGGAGGAGCTTTTTGCCACCTCCGCTTACCTGTCCAAAGAGCCGAAGCTTTTGGGAAGCTTGAAAGGTTCTGATCTGGCCAAGTTTTTAATAATGGTAAGCTTGATTATAGGCGCTTTGCTGGAGACCTTCGGAATTACCAAATTCACTTCTTGGTTTTTTGTGCAATAAATTAGAATACCTTTTATACATGTTTTCATTATTAAGTCATAACTAAAAAGTTTTCTTTCAACAGAGTTCATATCCTTAGATGAAATAGGTTTCTTGTGATCTTGTGAGATTATGTTAAATTCAGCTTTTATCACTTTATTCTTATCGATATTTGTCGCCTCTTTGGGAATCGGTATGGTATCCCCCTTAATGCCCATCTATTCCCAGAGTCTGGGAGCTAAAGGAATCTGGTTAGGAGCGATCTTCTCCGGATTTTCCCTGGCCCGGATCATCTTTATGCCTCTGGTGGGCAGGCTCTCAGATAGAAGGGGAAGAAAAATCTTTATCACTCTGGGCCTTTTGTTTTACTCTTTTTTGTCTTTGGGTTATATTTTTTCTCAGAATCTGCAGCAGTTGATAGCCGTTCGTTTTTTGCACGGGGTGGCATCTGCCATGGTGGTGCCTATTGCTATGGCTTACATCGGAGAGATCTCACCTAAAGGGGAGGAGGGAAAATTCTTAGGAACTTTCAACATAGCCTTGTTCTTCGGGTTCGGTATGGGACCGCTTCTGGGAGGAGTGGTTACTGACAAGATCAGTCAATCTGCATCTTTTTTGGCTATGGGCGGGTTGAGCCTTATCTCCTTTCTGGCGATTTTATTCTTTTTACCTGCCTCAGGCAGCCAAAAAACTCGACTTTCCAATAAACGATTTTCATTTAAATTGCTACTAAAGGATAGGTTATTACAGGGATTGGTCCTCTTCAGAGCCTTTTATGCCTTTGGCAGGGGTCTGGTGGTGACTTTTTTACCTATCCTGGCCATATCTCATAGAGCAAGTTTAACTCAAATAGGCCTCTTGATTTCTTCCAGTATTTTGTTGAATTCGGTTTTGCAATATCCTTTTGGTAAAATGGCAGATCGTTACGATAAAAAGAAACTGCTCCTTTTGGGGAGCGGGATAAGTGCTTTTATGCTCTTTTTGATCCCTTTAGGAGATAACTTTCTTAAACTATTCCTAATCGCATTGGTTTTGGGTATTGGTGGGGGAATAAGCATGCCAGCTGGCACAGCGCTGGCAGCTGTGGTGGGAAAAAGAAGAAGCGGGATGGGTTCCACCATGGGCATATATAGCATGGCCATGAGCGCAGGCTTAATTTTCGGACCCTTAACCGGAGGAGCTATTCAGAGTTCTTGGGGCATTAACTCTGTTTTCTTTTTAGGGGGTTTAATCTCAGTCTTTGGCATAGCATGTTTTTATCTTGTAATGGTTTCTTAGGATAGGATGATATGCGACGGGAAGTTCCCATCATAATCTGTTTTTTGGCTGGTTTCTTTTTCATCTCCGATTTTTTTATTCCCCAGGAGGGCTGGACTGAAGTTGCTCATCGGGTAAACCAGTGGGCCATAATCGTTATCTCCTTTGCCTATGTTCTGGGCGTGGCCAATGTAGTCAGGGTTAACTCCCAGGTGATAAGAAAAAGGGGAAATGACTGGAAATACAAAATTGTCCTTTTGTGCGGATTGGCCCTTATGCTTACCCTGGGCATAGGATTTGGAATACAGAAGGGCACGGCTTTCAACTGGGTCTTTATGAATGCTATCTATCCTTTACAGGCTACCATGTTTTCGCTTCTGGCTTTTTATATAGCTTCAGCTGCCTTCCGCGCCTTCCGCATTAGAAACTGGGAAGCGGCTTTGTTAGCGGTAACTGCTGTTTTGGTGATGATCGGGAGGGTTCCTGTGGGTGAGATGATCTGGAAGGATTTTCCTAACTTCATCGAGTGGATAATGAACGTGCCCCAGCTGGCTGCCAAAAGGGCTATTATGATTGGTGCAGCTTTAGGTGCAATTTCAACCGGATTGAA
Organism: Candidatus Zixiibacteriota bacterium; assembly: GCA_049642665.1. Taxonomy (GTDB): domain Bacteria; phylum Zixibacteria; class MSB-5A5; order MSB-5A5; family SM23-73-2; genus CAYURP01. The sequence continues at coordinate 696 of JBARPA010000020.1, read as the reverse complement.
GGTTCTGATTGGGCTGGAAAGAACTTATATGGGAGGTGAATGATTACTTCAGGGCGGGATAAATTCCCACCCCTATGATGAACAAGGATTCTTGCTCATAGTGCAGGGCATTCAGCCCTGCGAAGATTTGATGTAAGTCAAGATGAAGAATAAAATAGTCAAAACATTAGAATATCTGGAGAGATTGGATCGAAGGATCATCTTCATCTTTATCGCAGCTGCAGTTACTTTCCCATTACTTTTCCCTATGAACATAGACTTTTCGGTTACCCCTCCGGTTCAAAGCTTTTATGATACCATTCAGTCCTTGCCTGAGGGTTCTAAGATACTTCTAAGCTGCGACTATGATCCAGGTTCTCTGCCTGAACTCTGGCCCATGCATGTATCTGCGGTAAGACAGCTGTGCCAGAAAAACGTAAGGATCATCTGTACTCAGCTCTGGCCAGCAGGTTCCCCTTTGGCTGAGGCCGCATTTGACGAGGTGGCAGTGGGTGAGTTTAACAAAGAATATGGGACGGACTTTGTCAATTTAGGATTTAAGGAGGGTCGAGAGGTAGTGATGGTCTCTATGGGTAAAAGCATTCCGTCAACCTTTCCCTCAGACTATCACGGAAACAAGGTTGAGAGCCTTCCCGTAATGGAGGGAGTTGAGAACTATGAGGATCTGGACCTGATCGTGAATATCTCAGGGGGTCT
>JBARPA010000019.1:0-5204 GCA_049642665.1 Candidatus Zixiibacteriota bacterium | reverse complement strand
GAACAAGATTATACGTACTATCTGCAACAATGCAGGGGAAAGGGAAATACGCAATAAAACCGTTGCCAAAAAAAGCATTGCGATCAGGATGCTTAAGTGATACAGGATGCCGCCTATATAAGTCCAGATGTGTCTGGCTGCGGTTTCTTTTTCCCAGGGCAGCATACCCTGTCCCAAAGCATACACAATACCCGCAAAGCTGCTCCCTTGTGGGTGGGCATATGTCGGTTTTTGGCCAAAGGCGAAGGTTCGTATAACCATCACAGTAAGCAGGGCTATGCAAAATAGCAGCGAAGCTGCCAAACCCAGTTGCAATATCGTAAATAGAGACATTTGGTGAACCTACACGCAGCCATCTGGTTTAGGCAGGCCGGCAATCTTGCAGGCCCCCTTGGCCGGGCCTGAAGGGAATAGCTCGTAGATGCGACGTAGAGGCAAGCCGGTGGTCTGGCAAACCGAACGAACCATGGGTGCCATGTTAGTTTCCAGATAGTGCTTCCGAATGAATTCGATCACCGCCCAGTGTTCCGGTGTCAGGTTATCAATCCCTTCTGCAGCTTTAGCTAAAGCCTCTGCAACTTTTTTATTCCACATTTTGGAATCTGTTAGAAATCCCTCTTCGTTAAGTTCTAGCTTCTTGCCGTTGACATCCAGATGAGACATAGGTTTACTTCCTCCAGTTGAATAATTCGATAGGAAATATAATGCAAATCATCCTGTTTTGCAAGAGAATTTTGCTCTTGTAAATATGATGAATAGCGTTTTAGGATAACTGACCAAACACTTGGAGTGTCAAGCGTTAACTTGACGTGGAGATGGTCAAAAGCAGCAAGTGTAATTTTAGTTTCACATTTCGATAAATAAAAAGCGCCAGTAAGGTGATTCTTTTTCGTACCTTTCCGATCCCCAGACCCCTTAGGGCAGAGGACCTGGCGGGCACAGATTATGTTGGGAAATATAGCAGTGGGTAGTTCTGGGTCTCCTGACTCAGAATTAAAAGTAAAAGGTTAGTGTGTCTGGCAGGTACAGGTATATCCTCTTCCCCTCACCTGGAGACCTGAAGGTCTCCGCTACATAAAACAAAAAGCTTACCCTGGGGGTAATATGAGCTGCCAGTTATTACATGATATTAGAAAGATAAAACCCATACAGTGAACTTAACATCGCATGGATTGCGTTTCATGCAAATTGATTTATAATTGATTATACTGCCTCTATAGTCGAAGGTGGTTTTTTGGTAATGTTATAGGTAACACTCACAACTCCGGGTACTCTTTTGGTTATACTCTCTGCCAGTTTTTCTAAAACGTCGTAAGAGAGTCTGGTGGGCGAGCCCACTTTAGCATCTTTGCTTTCCCAGCACCTGATCTCTATTTGCAAACCATAATCCCTTTCCCCCTCTCTGATTCCGGTAACCCTGTCCTGGTGTAGAATAGCCAGATATTGAAATGCTCCTGTCTTGGATAACTCTTCTTCAACAATTTCTGTGGCCTCTCTCACGATCTCTATTTTTTCTGGTGTTACTTCTCCTATCAACGTGGTTGCTAAAGCCGGACCGGGAAAAGGAGGCCTGTTATACATCTCCTCAGGTAACCCTAAGGCCTTCCCCACTTCCCGTACTCCGGACTTTCTGAGCTGGACTAAAGGCTCTAAGACTTTATACCCGTATTCCTCCTGGGGATTTATGCCCAGCTGTTCTAAGATATTATGCTGTCTTTTGATCCCGGCGACGGTCTCCTCCACGTCTGTGTAATTTGTTCCCTGCAGGAGATATTTTGCCCCGCTTTTTCTTACCAAATCTCCGAAAACGTCTTTGTAAAATATACGGGTTATTGCTTCCCTTTTCTCCTCTGGATCGGTAATACCTTTTAAAGCATCAAAGAACTGTGCCCTGGCATCAATCACCTCCACCGAAACACCCAAATCACTGAACAACGCAACAATTTTCTGAGGTTCACCCGCTCTCATAATGCCATTGTCAATAAAATATGTTTTTAGTCTGTCTCCTAACGCTTTGTGGCCTAATATAGTAACTACCGAGGAATCAACGCCGCCGGAGAGCGCATTAATGGCCAAACCATTTCCCACGATACCAGCGATTTCACCTGTTTTTTCCTGGATGAAATTCTTCGCATTCAGATTCTCTGTCTTTATCTCTTTGGTATCCATTCTTTCACCTCCTGATATGTTATCAGCACTATATGCTTACGATTACTCTCAATATCTTAACTTTTGCAAAAAAAGTCAAACCGATTTTTTGTGACCAGTGTAGCCTATCTGAAGATAAAAACAAGTTAGCAAGAGGGATCTTTTCCTGATCTGGAGTAATACCCTATGAGCTTGATGCTAAATAGATAGGGAAAAGCGAAACACAAAATCCATTCATACCCTATCCCTCATAGAAATCCTAAAAAACCTGTATTACTAAGGTAAAATCGGTATAGAGTAGTTTTTTTTAAACTTCAGTATAAACTATACGTAAGGGAATATAGTAAACTTACGAGATTATCAGTGACCGCAAAGAAAAAATAACTCTTTTACAATTGGAGGAAAGAATGAAAAAGCTATCAAGAGTTTTAGTTTACGGGTGGGTTCTGGTAGTTTTTGTTTTGGGCTTTACTCTGGCTCAGTCCAAAGTCAAGGAAGTCCCCCAGCGTTCGGAGATACCGGATAAGTATAAGTGGAAGCTGGAACACATTTATGCGACAGATTCCCTCTGGGAATACGATTTCTCCAGAGCTGAAAAGCTTTTGCCGGAGATAGAGAACTTTAAGGGTCATCTGGCTGAATCGGGTAAAAACCTTCTAGGTTGTCTAACTTTGAGGGACACTACCCAGGATATCCTGGACAGGCTTTATGTCTATTCCTTTATGAAATTGGATGAGGACAACCGGGTATCCAGATATCAGGAGTTATCCGACCGGGCTTCTGCTCTCTGGACCAAGCTCAAACAGGCGACCTCCTTTATAGAACCGGAGATCTTATCCATAACACCGGACAGGCTTGAGGATTTGATGAAAGAGGACAAGGGACTGAAATTATACCGGCATCACATTGACGATATCGCCAGGAAAAGGGCACATACTCTCTCTGCTCGGGAGGAGGAGCTTTTAGCAGGAACTCGGGATATGTCCCGAGTTCCCACGAACGTATTCAATATGATAGAAAATGCCGATCTGAAATTCCCATCTGTGAAGGACGAGGAGGGCAACGAAGTTGAGCTTACCCATCAAAGGTACTACAAATTTTTGGAATCCACTGACAGACGGGTAAGAAAGGATGCCACCGATGCTTATAATCAGGCCTACCTTAACTATTTAAATACTCTGGGATCCACCTTAGCCGGAAGCATCAACAAAGATGCATTCTACGCCAGAACAAGAAATTATAACTCCTCTCTGGAGGCTGCACTGGATGCGGATAATATTCCCACCCAGGTATTCGAGAATCTGGTCAATACGGTGAACGAAAACTTAGAGCCCATTCATCGCTATGTGAGTTTGCGAAAGAAGTTTTTGGGATTGGAAGAGTTTCACAAGTATGATATGTGGGTTCCTCTGGTGCCGGAAGCTGAAATGGAGATACCCTATGATTCTGCGGTAGCTATAATTCTTGATGCAATGGAGCCTCTGGGGAAAAAGTATGTCCGGGAGTTGAAGGATGGTTTCAATTCCGGATGGGTGGACGTATATGAGACTCAAGGCAAGGGCAACGGCGCCTACTCCTGGGGAAGCTATTCCACTCACCCCTATATGCTTTTAAATTACAATAATACCCTGGAAAACGTGTTTACCATAGCCCATGAGATGGGACACTGTCTGCACAGCGATTATTCCAATTTAAACCAGCCCTATGTGGATGCCGATTACTCCTTGTGTGTTGCAGAAATCGCTTCGGAAACCAATGAATTTCTTTTGATGGACTATCTGCTTAAGAATGTACAGGATAAAGATCAACGTCTATATTTAATTAATTATTATCTGGAGTTTATACTGGGAACATTTTACAACCAGGTGATGTTTGCCGAGTTCGAAAAAGTAGCTCACGAGAAGGCAGAGAAAGGTGAGGCTTTATCCGCATCATCCTTGAGAAAAATCTATGGGGAAATATACCAGAAATATTATGGACCTGATTTGACGCTTGATTCCCTGGATGATCTCTCCTGCCTGCGGATTTCACATTTCTACAGGAACTTCTACGTTTACAAATATGCCACCAGTCTGGCCGGTGCCGCAGCCTTCTCCAGAAAAATCCTGGCAGGCGAGAAGGAGGCTTTGGATAGTTATCTGGGTCTTTTAAAAGCCGGGGGGTCCGATTATCCTATAGATATCGTTAAAACTGCAGGAGTGGATATGACCTCACCGGAACCGGTTAACAATACCGTTGAGCTTTTCGCTAGCCTGGTAGATCAGATGGAAAAACTCTTACTCGGATCAAATACCAGATAAAGGATATCACACGGAGAAAGTTCATATTTGCTCAGTGGATCAATCAGAAATTGAAAATGATGGTCTGAGCATAAACAGGTAAAAGGGTTTTAATCAAGGGTAGATGTCGGTTTAGTGTCTCAAAGCTCGCAGATATCTGTTTATGGTCCTGCGGGGGCATGTGTGAATTGAGCCAGGGTTGCTAAGTAGAAAGCCAGAGGCTCACCATCTTTATCAATAGCAACGTTTTAAAGCCGATTCGACTCTCCCTCCCTAATCATAAAAATTCTAAAATCGTCTTTTTTAAACAGTTTTTAAGTAAAATTCGTTTTTTGCAAAAAATTGGAACTTTTTTATTGAAAAAACGTAAGTACTTACGTAAATTCTGATTACCCATGGAGGTTGTTGTATGGATTTGATCAGACAGTTGGGACCATTGGCACTGGCCAGCCGAATTAGGCGGCTGGCTGAGTGGTTGTATAAGGATGGTGCCCGTATTTACAGGGAACAGTCGGTTGACTTTGAACCCCGCTGGTTTACTCTCTTCTACTTGCTGAAAGAATCGGGCTCAGTGCCAGTGACCGTGGCAGCATCGGCTTTAGGCTTTAGCCATCCGGCCATCAACCAGATTGCCGGCGAGATGTCCAGGCGAGGATTTCTGGAATCGATTAAGGACAAAAAGGATGAGCGCAGACATCTTTTGCGCCTCACCAAAAAAGGAAAAGCCGCTATCTCATTGCTTCAACCCGTGTGGACTGATATCGAAGCTGCTGCCAA
>JBARPA010000018.1:0-1885 GCA_049642665.1 Candidatus Zixiibacteriota bacterium | reverse complement strand
GGCGAAACCGCAGCAGGAAAGTATCCTGTAGAAGCCACAAAGATGATGGACAATGTAGCTTTGGCAACTGAGGAGAAAATCGACTATATCGAGCAGTTCAGAAGCAAGCTCATAAAGCCGGGTGATGATGTGCACCAGGCCATGGCACACGCTGCCTGCCAGACGGCCTTAGAAATCGGGGCAAAGGTTATAATCTGCTGCACCCGTTCCGGCCAAACCGCTAGATTGGTGTCAAAATTCCGTCCCCATGCCGCCATAGCAGTAGCCAGCCCGTATGAAGATGTATTAATGCGAACCATGCTTCTCTGGGGAACCTGCCCCATTAAGATCAAATATGCTGAAAGCACAGACGAAATGATCGATCAAGCTAAAAAAGCAGCCCTGGAAACAAGACTGGCAACCACCGGAGACAGAGTAGTCATCGTCGCCGGTATTCCCTTTGATATCCCGGGAATAACTAATATAATAAAAGCGGATGTGCTGTAGGATGTTGCCAAACAATTTTATAACAGATGTTGTAAAATTTTTTACAAAATTCCATCTGTGTATGGATTAAATTTATAGGATCTTTTCAGATGATTTCAGGAGATTGTTAAGTATGGCAAGATATCATATGTATAAGAAGGAAAGGGAGATTAAGGATAAAGAGGAATTGGTTGAAATTCTAAAACAAGGCAGGTATGCTGTTATATCGATGTGCAGGAATAGTGAGCCGTATGTTGTAACTTTAAGTTATGGTTACGATAAAGATAAAAATTCGCTGTATTTCCACGCCGCACCAAAGGGTTTGAAAATCGATTTCATGAACAAAAATCCCAGCGTATGTGCTACGGTAATCGATGATAATGGATATGTGATGAATGAATGTGATCACAAATATCGCTCAGTTGTTTTCTGGGGTGAGATGTTTGTTGTTCAAGATACTGAGGAGAAAAAACATGGAATGGAAATTCTACTAAATCACCTGGAGGATAATCCTAAAAAACTTAAGGAGAGATTCCTGAAAAACGATGAAACTCTCAAGAAAATAATGTTGTTAAGATTAGATATAAAAGAGCTTACTGGCAAAAGCAACATTACCAAGAAATGAAACTTGCTGATTTAAGAAATTAGACTATTTTATGTTCTAAAGCAAGGAGCAGGATGAAAATTACAACGGTTTTTTTGGATGCGGGCGGTGTGATTCTGGATGAGTCGGAGCACGAACAGGTTCGGGCTGAGCTTGCGGCGGAGTTTTTAAGACCTGTTGTACCCTCTTATTCTACTATCCAGTATTGGAGGGATGTGGAGGAGGCTGTCGAGCTTCTAATCCCCAGCGCTTATCAATACGTGTTCTGGAAATATCTGAAAGATGACAAACCTCTGTTTGATAGACTATTCGTATCCTTTAAAGAGGAATGGGAAAATCGAAAACCTCCGCTGAAACTTAATTCGGGATTCGAAAAGGAAGTCAAAGCCATATCGCAAAATTTTAAGATAGGTATTGCCGGCCAGTACGGTAAAGATGTGCTTGAGCTTTTGGAAAAACACTCTATTTTAGATTGCTTTACCTTTCATTTTACCCAGGACGATTTTTCTATTACCAAACCGGACCCCCGATACTATGAGCAGATACTGAAAAAATGCGGTGTGACTCCTGAGGAGTGCATTATGGTGGGGGATAGAATAGATAAGGATATCATTCCGGCAAGGCAGTTGGGAATGAAGACCATACTGGTTCGATTGGGTCTTTATAAAAATCAACAGCCCAGGATTCCCTTTGAGATACCCGATGCGGAACTGGATAGCATATCAGGCTTAGCTGAAGCAGTGTTAAGGCTGGCCAGGTAGTAATGTGAAATATATAAGATAAAAATTCATTTTAAGGAGTGGTTATGAAAAAAGA
>JBARPA010000017.1:0-3810 GCA_049642665.1 Candidatus Zixiibacteriota bacterium | reverse complement strand
GCTATTATATCAGGGGTGCTTTTTGGTTTGGGTCACGTTTTCTGGGGCGGTATTTTTGCCCAACTCACTTCGGTACTGGATGGGGTGGATGGTGAGATAGCCCGGCTTAAGTTCAGGGAGAGTAAATATGGGGGTTTTCTTGACTCGATCCTGGATAGATATGGTGATTTGGTGATAATATTCTTTATGACCTTGTATTGCTCACATCAAACCCCTGGCATTTTCGTCTGGATGGTTGGTTTTTTGGCTCTGGCTGGTAGCTATATGTCAATGTTGAACAAGGGGAAATTTGCCGCCTTGACTCATAAAGAGTATATTCCTCACGAATTTGAGGGATGGCTTGAATACATTCCGGATGGAAGGGATGGAAAGCTTTTTATCATAATGCTGGGTGGAATTTTCAATCAGGTGTTCTTGGCTCTGATAGTTTTAGCTGTTTTAACTCATTTTAAAGCAGCAACTCGTCTGATTAATCTTCGCCCTACATTGAAAGAAAAGATCGCGTGAGTTTCTCCAAGAAATGAAGAAAACTCAATTATCTGATGAGGAGCTGGAAAAAGTCATTCACCGGTAGACCCACCTTGCCTTCAAGGTAATTTTGCAATGTAGCAGAAAGCTTTAGCTTTCCATTCTTTCTTTCCCCCATTCACTACTTCAATGGAGGTCTAAAGACCTCCGCTACATTTTCCCGTCCTTTTTCCCACAACACAGGTTGAGACAAACTATGATACCAAATGTGAATCTCCAGAACCTGACGTAAGTCAGGTTCTGGCATCCCTAACAACTAATTACCAATCACCAGAAATTTACCTCGGGCGGAGACAAGCTCCGCCCCTACGCGGTTGTAAATTGGTGGTGGAAATCCCCGAAATCGGTCTTGACGACAATTCCACCAACAATATAGATTTTTTTGAATCTTTGACTTGACAGCAACGTATATAAACTGATTATTTGGGGAATATGAATACCCTTTCTTTAAATAAATTAACTTCTGACTATGACACTTTTAGTATGAAAAAAATGGGAGGAGAAATGCTTTTGAGATTTCTTAAATTATCGGTTGTTGTCTTGATCGTTTTATCATTTTCACTGACTGCAGTTGCAAAAGAATTTACCATAAAGGTTGAGGAAGAAGAAGAGGATGAAAGTCTGCTTGAAATTTATCACAGTCCTACTATCAGTCTATGTTATGGATTATCAACAATCAAGCTTAAAGATCTGAATCGATCCTTTGCTGATCCTGGTCTGGCAGAGATCAAACTGGGATTTTCATCTAAGGAACCGAAATATGATCCAGAGAACATCTTCAAATACGATTATATCTATTTTTCAGTGACCAACATGTCCACTGATTTAACAGGGGAATCAAATTCAGGTGAGATTGAGACTGACCTGTGGAGATTGGGTCTGGGACGGGAGGACGGATATGGTTATGGGTTGGGAAAATCCTCAATTACTCCATATAATTCCTCTGGTATAGGCTGGTCCAGGTTAAAACTCAAGGATAAAGAGGTTCATCCCTCTTCTGATATTGCCTTGCTTTCCCTATGGGATGATTCATTCCGTTTCGGAACCAGAACTGAAGCAGGAGTGAAGATCCAATTTATGCCTATCTTAGCTTTTGATGCAGGCTATGAGAGGGCAGTAGTGTTTTCCAGGTTTGTTTTCTGGGAAGCAGTATTGAGTATGGTGCTGGAGGATGGGGCTCAATTCCTTTTGGATCAATTTATCAATGAGATTGGTGAATCCTCACCCTATGCTATGCCCGTGGTGAGCTTCTTCTTGAAGAATGGATTATCTTATGCTGTTTATGAATTAAGAAAGGACAAGATGAACTGGCCCTTTGATTCCGCACCTCCTCTTTGTAATGATTCCTTTAAATTCGGTTTGACCTTTGAATTCTGAGAAATTTTAAATATCATGTAACACAGCTTGCCTACCCGGCCGGGGGGACAACCTGTGTTACCGAATTTGAAGGTGGTGGAAATCCCCGAAACGGGTCTTGATGATAATTCCACCACCAACGAGGGAGATATCCAGAGTCCAGGAGATTTTTGGGTCGATAATCGTGAGGTCAGCTCTTTGGGGAGCGCGGCAGGACGGCTGATTTCAAGCCACATTGGCAACGGAGACCTTGTCCGTTAAAAACGACAAAAACATTCTGAAGTGGAAAAAAGAAAAAAACTCTCCCTGAAGAAATTTCGCTTGAAGAATCTATCTTTCTAAATCAGGCTCTCTTTATTCGAGATAAAGGAGACGGACTCTCGGATATCATGGGTCCCTTTGATAAATTGGATGATTCGAGCTAAGCCGAATCCACCGCCCACGTGAGGGACACAACCGTTCTCTTTAATCTTGCTCAGATACCATTCGAAGTCATCCCACCCTCCACCTTTGTCCATAAGCCTTTTGAACATCCTTGAGTGGGAAAGCCTCTGAGCCAGGATCTCCGCTTTGTGAACTCGAGCGGCTGCTCCTACTGCTTCACCACCGTGCGGCATAATCAGGTCACAGCTTAAAACTCTTCCTGGATTTTCTGGATCCGGAAGCATATTGAAGAATTTCTCCACCTCTATTTCTTTTCCAAAATCCCAGCAAGGATCCGGAAACCGAGTAATAAATATCGGCAATTCGTTAAAATATCCCGTTATCTTCTGCTCCATCTGGGAAGTGATATCCTCTCCCCAAAGAATCTCTTCACCCAAATCATTCAGAAGTTCGATGGTCTGGTCATAAGTGAGCCGGGGAAAATCTTGCAGAGAGTTTTCCAATCGTTTTAGATCTTCTTCCTTCAAATCGAACTCATTTTCCGCCTCGTTCTTTTTCAACAGATCCGAGGTTATTCTGTGCACTATCCCCTGAATCTCCTCCAACAGCTGATCAAAATCGCCGGAAAATTCAATCTCTAATAGTTGAAATTCGGTCAAATGACGATGATCCACTCTTGGCTCTGCCCGAAAGGAAGGCCCGCTACAGTATACTCTGCACAAAAAAGGAACCAGAGCCTCTAAAAAAAGTTGTCCAGTTTGGGCTAAATACCCTCTTTTTTGATTGAACCAGGCGAGATCCCCATCCACGCTCACTTCAAAGAGGGTATTGATATTCTCGCAGGCTCCACTTGCTCTAACGACTCTGGGGATTGTTACCTCCACATATCCTTTTTCCTCCAGATAATTTCTGGAAGATTTCAGGACTTGAGAGACCAGCTTAGTTAAGCTTATCTCCATTTTTAAACCTCCTTTCCTTTAAAAGTTAATTATCCTTAAAGCTTATACACTATCTTTCCCCCCACAATCGTCATCCAGGCTTTCCCGGTAAGCTCTGTTCCTTGAAAGGGGGAGTTTTTAGATTTGGATTTGAATTTCGAAGTGTCCACAGTCCAGGTGAATTTTGGGTCGATGATTGTCAGATCAGCAGGACCGTCCTTTTCAATTTTACCCAGGTTCAAATCTAGTATCCTTGCTGGATTGATGGTCATCTTGGCAATGGCTTCTTCCCAGCTCAGAACTTTTTTGTTTATCAATTCGGTTACTACCAGGCCTAAAGCTGTTTCCAATCCCACCATTCCAGGAGGAGCAACGCTGAATTCCACGTCCTTTTCCTCGATGGAGTGAGGAGCATGATCTGTAGCTATGCAATCGATGGTTCCATCCCTTAATCCCTTCTTTATTTCCTCCACGTCCCTTTGGGTTCTGAGAGGGGGATTTACCCGGGCATTGGTATTGAAGGTTTTTATGATCTCATCGGTAAGGGAGAAGTGGTGAGGGGTGGCTTCGCAGGTTATCTTTATACCTTTCTTTTTTGCGGCTC
>JBARPA010000016.1:0-10113 GCA_049642665.1 Candidatus Zixiibacteriota bacterium | reverse complement strand
TCCCCACTCGTTGATTAGACCTCTGCAGGTTGGGGGCTAAAGTGGTGTAAAGCTCTAAGAAACGGGGCTGCTGGACAAAGTGTCCGTAGTTGAAAAAGACGGTCATCTTCTCTGATATGGGATGGGAGATACCTAATCTGGGACTGAAAGTAATGTTATCGTCCACCTCCTCAGTTCTTCCTCCAATAGAATCCGGCTCCAGATCAGGTCTGGTGGGAGGCTCTCTCTCGTTTTCCCAGGCCTTCGCATCCTTGCTCAGATAATCGACTCTTCCTCCAATATTGACTATCAGTCCCGAAAACTCGATCTTATCCTGAACATAGAAGGCTCCGCCCAAAGGCTCATACTCGTATATATCTATGAAAGGTTGAGCATCCCAGGGCAGGCTGTTATAGTGTCGGTTGATCTTGTAGGAATTGACTTCCAAGCCGGTCTTGATCTGGTTGTTAAAGTCCACCTGGCTGATGAAATCAAACTTTCCGGTGATGATGTCACTTCCTCTGATCTCGTAGGTCCTGGTATCATAATGCGACCAGAATAAATTATCCACAGCCAGGGGATAATTCTGCTCCTGCCTCCGCTCCCGGTATCTTCTCCACTCAGCAGTATCCGGCGTGGCCTCACAGAATTCGTAATCCTTCCACCACTGCCCATCCCATACCTCATCTTCATGAGAAGCAATGAAAGCTTCTGCTGCAGCAGTATCTGTGGGGAACATGTCGTAGGCAGTTCGTTCCAGAAAGTTTCTGTCCAACCGTCTGCCTATACTATAGTCATTAGTGAAGTAACCAAATCTTAGCTCATAGAAAGTGCTTTTGGAAAGTGTATGGGTAAGGGTAGCGTTGATCTGGTTGGCCTTCTCCAGGGTAGCATTAAAGCTATCCAGATTGTAAAGCCAGCTGTGATCATACCTCTCATATTGCCTTCGATTATAGAAACCACCTACCCGCAGGGTAATGGAAGGGGAGAATTTGAAAGTCAACTTACCCTGAGTTCGGTAGGTCTGTTGATCGTGATGGGGCAGCTTATGATGTCGGGGTGCCCAATCCTCTGTCAGATAGAGATTTCCACCGAAATAGAACCTGACCTTTTCTTTTGTGCCGGGTATGGGACCGCTTAGGGTCATGAAATGCTCGTTGGTCCCAAAATCATAATCCTTTTCCCAGTCATCACCCAACTCTCCGAAAACTGCATCCGTGGCATACTGATATCTACCAGTAAATTTGAGCCCACCTTCCTGGGTGACGTAATTGATCATACCGGAAAGGGCATTACCATATTCCGCGTTAAACCCGCTGGTAATCAGCTGGACCTCGGCGATGGTAAAATGATTCAAGTTGGTGGCCTGACCTGAAAGTATGGGATCGGTGATGGAGAACCCATCCACCATATACACTACCTCCTGGGGCCTGCCTCCTCTCAAGGTCACACCCGGGTTGGCTGAATCTACTACCCTGTTGCCTTCGTTTCCGATAACCGTTCCCTGTGTTCCTGAATTAATAGGTCCAGCGATGGGGTCGAAGACCACTCCGGGAGTCCGGTAAATGATGCCGTCCGTATTGATCACCGGACGATGAATAATATCCGCAGAAGTAATTATATGAGCGGTGGATGTCAAGTCCTCCTCGATTAACGGTTTCTCCGCGGTCACGGTGACGCCCATCACCTCTATGGCCTCAGAAATTAACTCAAAACCCATTGTGGTGGTCAGGTCGATGGACACCGCAACGTTTTCCATCTCCACCGGAGCGTACCCTATAAGGGAGGCTTTTAGCTTGTACAACCCGGGTTGTACATTGAGAATAAAATACTCGCCTTTCAGGTTTGTTGCGGCTCCCATGGTGGTTCCGGTGATCATAACGCTCACCCCGGGCAAAGGCTCTCCGGTTGTTTTGTCTATAATCACACCGGCGATTTTACCCGTGGTTCCCGCAAAGATCAAAGGTGCCATCAGAAAGCACAGCATCAAACCCAAAGATATTAGCTTAAAAAACGTTAGTTTTCGCACTTTCCATCCCTCCTTTGGAGGATGTAAGGTTAACTTTCATTAACAAAACATAACTAAAATAGCTTATTCTCCCACCTCCTTTCAAGGATTTGATTTTACTTGATTTGTAATTTTGTAGACTTCCTTCTCCAAAGCATCCCCCTGCCTTGGAATTTAGACTCATCCTGACTCAGAAGCCAACTGTTCTACATTTGAACATATCGGAAGGAATTTCAATCTCCGCACTGTTTATCTGACAAAAACCCAGTTTGTTCAATCTCTTCCACTTACATATGCAATTATAAAGTAAAAGGTTAAAATTTGTCAAGTAAAATCTTTAAAAAAGACAAATTATGTTTCTCTTGTGAAATAGTAACTTATTCTGTTTAATAAAAGAATTAATCAAAACTCCTGACAAAACGTAATCCCAAATACCAATAAGGACAAGTTTGCAGATAGAAAATGGCTCTTTTCAATCTCGATTCGGTAGAAGAGCTTTGTGTTAACTCTATCCTTAATAAACTCTTGCCTATTTGATAAAATTGCGTATAATCAGAAAAATAAGATTTCTTTATCCAGCATCGAATGTATATGATCTAAATATTGCGAGATACAATGCCCTTGGAAAAAAAGACATCTGAGAAGGTAACCTTTGCCCGGAATTTAACAACTTTCGATGCCACCATGTTAGGGGTGGGGGCTTTGATCGGAGCGGGCATTTTTGTACTGACCGGTATGGCTGCCGGAATAGCTGGTCCTGCTTCGATTTTGGCTTTTGCGCTTAACGGGGTGGTTACACTTTTTACCGCTTTAAGCTATGCTGAGCTGGCATCAGCCGTTCCCGAGGCTGGAGGGGGTTACTCCTTCGTCAAGAAGGCATTCCCTGAGCCTTTAGCCTTTACCGCGGGTTGGATGGATTGGTTTGCCCGAATCATCGCCTGCAGTTTGTATGCTCTGGGGTTTTCCGCTTACTTTCTGGAATTCACAAATATCTATATTCACCCCTTTTATAGTTTGGTAGTGGGTAATTTAGGTCCTCAGGTTTCCTTAAGCCTTATAACCCTTGTGGTGGGAGCAATCTTTATAGCTTTAAACTGCAAGGGGTCATCAGCCAGCGCCAAAACCGAAAACATTATAACTCTATCTAAGATATTCATCCTGGCTATTTTTGTCTTATTTGGCCTTAAGGAGATATTTCATTTTCCTCACGAAGCAATGGCCAATTTCAAGCCCTTTTTCCCCAAAGGATTTGGCGGGGTGATAACTGCCATGGGATTGACATTTATTGCCTTCGAAGGATACGATATAATAACCACAGTTTCCGAGGAGATAAAAGATCCGGAGAAAAATATTCCCAAGGCCATATTCCGGGCTTTGGGTATAGTCATTCCGCTTTATCTTCTCATTCTTTTCGTCTCCCTGGGCAGCTTGAGGGCGGAGGGAATGAGTTCCTGGCAATTTCTGGGTAAATACAAGGAGATCGCCATCATTAAGGCAGCCGAGGAGTTTATCCCTTATATGGGAGTGGCTCTGATTGGTTTCGGAGCCATGCTTTCCACTATGTCCGCTTTAAATGCCACCCTGTGGGCCTCATCCAGAGTCTCTTTTGCCATGGCCAGGGATAAACTTTTACCGGAGAAGCTGAGCATCATTCATCCCAAAAGGAGGACTCCTCACATATCGGTTATGGCCAGCGGAGCTATTTTCCTTTTCATGGCAGTTTTTCTGCCCATTGAGGTGGTGGGCTCGGGCGCCAGTCTGATGTTTTTGTTAACCTTCTCTCTGGTAAACCTATCGGTTATCGCCTTGAGAAGAAAAAGACCTGACATTAAAAGAGGTTTTAAAATCCCATTCTATCCTGTTCCCCCCATATTGGGAGTTTTCTGCTGTCTGTTTTTAGCTGTGTTTCAATATAAGTTCAAGCCCTTAACCTGGTATATCGGTCTGGCCTGGATATTCATCGGACTTTTAATCTATTTCGCTTATTTCGAGAAAAAAACCGCTGATCGAAAACCTAAGGTTCTGGACCTGGATAGAGGGGAAAAGAGAAAAGAAAAGGAAAAGGCAAAGTTCAGAATTTTGGTCCCCTTGCACAATCCGGACCATGTTACGAAACTTCTGGATTTCGCAATTCCTTTAGCCCGGAGAAATCAAGGGGAAATAGTGGTTCTGGTGGTGGTGGATGTTCCCATTCAGCTGCCCATTCACGAGGGTTTAAGATTTGTTAATAATAAAAGGCCATTGCTTAAAATCGCATCGGACTATGCCCGGGAAAAGGGAGCTGAGATCGAATCGGATATCAGAATAGCCCACCGGGTAGTGGATGGAATTGTATCCTCAGCCATCGAGGAAAACGCATCCCTTCTGCTTATGGGGTGGAAGGGATATACTGATACCAAAGATAAAATCTTCGGTGAGGTAACAGACCATATAATCAGGCATACTCCCTGCGATTTAATAGTTTTAAAATTAGCTAAATTCCCCATCCAAAGGATACTTCTGCCCAGTGCTGGTGGGGCTAATGCCAGATTAGCAGCCCAGCTGGCACAGACTTTAATGAAAACCCTGGAGGCTGAGGTAACCTGCTGCAACGTTGTCCCAAAAGATCCCTCATATGAACAGAAGCAAAAAGGATCGGATTTCATAAACAAGACCCTGGAGGATTTGGAATTTGGCAAGGATTTCAAGAGAAGAATTGTGGAATCCAGTTCCGTTCCTGCAGGTTTGATCCGGGAGGCAAAAGACTACGATCTGGTTGTGATTGGGGCTACTGGTGAGGGATATTTCAAGAGGATATTTTTAGGGGAAATTCCCGAGAAGATAGCTCGTCATTCTGATGCTTCGGTAATGGTGGTAAAAAGATATGAGGGAAAAGTCAAATCCTGGATAAAAAAGCTATTCGGGTAAAGCTATCAGATGACCATGGGGTATTTGTAGCTTTCCGCCGGCTCAAAGCTGAAAAGAACCCTCCCTTTTTTAAAAACCGTAACCGTTCTAGAGGATTCCGAGACCACAATGGCGATGGCTTTGGTTTGTTTAGTTATGTATGCTGCGGCATTATGTCTGGCCCCATAACCTTTGAGAATCTGAACCTCCCCTTTGGGCATCAAAAGAAGCCTGCCGCAGGCATTTACCGTCCCATCCGCTCGAATCACAAAGGCACCATCGATCTGGGCAAACTCCTTTATGCTCTCTCTTACATCCGGATCGGTTATATTTTTCCTTTTATCATCATATCCCTTAAAGGGGTTGAAGGTGATCTGTCGGGAATTTTTCAACACGTTAGCGGTATCGCCGATGACAAATATGGCTCCAACGGCTCTTCCCTCCCTTCCAAAGGTGGCAATCTCCACAGCTATGTCCAGCACACATTCGATCACGCCCAGGGAGGCATCCTCAGCTGAGGATTCAGTCCCGAAAAACAGCATCTCCCGAAAAACTTTACCCGTCCTGAGAACATTAATGCAATCGATTATGTTCCTGGTTACAGGTCCGGTCAGGCAGATCATCTTCTGATCCCTTTTTATAAGCCTTTTGGACATAGCTGTGATCACCGCATGTCTAATCCTGGAGAATCTGGCCAGCCTGGAGGGTGTGGATAAGATCACATCGTATCCCCGCTTTTTATAAAAATTGAAAAGCCTTTTGGAATTAACGACCAGGATCAGTTTGAACGATTGTGAGGCAATCTCCAGCCAGTCCCGGTCAACCCGACCAGTGGACAAAAGCAAAACAACGTTGGCTTTAATCCTCTGGGCCAAGACCAATGCCATTTCTAAAACAGCATTAGTCCCCACCTTTACACCCAATCTCTTCTCCATAGCTTTTGTGTATTTAGCTCTTCTTTTTCTCATAATCGGCAAATTTGCACAAACTTATAGACTCTCAGGGCATCTTCACTCTTCCCAACGAGTACCCAAAATACTCAAATTTCTTAGCCTGACAAGCAAAAATTTTAAACCTCGCCCGATTTCTACTTTAATATATTATCCGTAAAAACAGAGTCAATTTTTTTCTTCACTTCTAAATAATTATCTAATGGTTCATCTACCAAAAAGAAGATTTTATCTGACATATTTTATGAATAAAAATTCTTGACTATTCCATTAAATTTTATATATTAATTTGACCCTCGGGGTGAGGTGAAATTCCTCGATCGGTGGTGAAAGCCCACGAGCCCCAAAGGGCCGAACTGGTGGAATTCCAGTGCCGACGGTAAAGTCCGGATGGAAGAGGGAACAAGAAAAAACTTTCATTTTGCCCCGGATGTGGTCGGGGATTTTTTGTATGAGACCTTCTGATGATAAATTTATGCGACTGGCTTTGAATTTAGCCCTAAAAGGTCAAGGAAAGACATCACCTAATCCCATGGTGGGCGCGGTGGTGGTAAAAAATGGAAAAATCGTTGGCCAGGGTTATCACCGAAGGTATGGCTTAACCCATGCTGAGGTAAATGCATTAAAGGATGCCGGAAACGAAACTAAAGGCGCTACCCTTTATATCAACCTGGAACCCTGCTGTTATTTTGGCAAGACCCCTCCCTGCACCGATGCCATTATCCAGGCTGGAATAAAAAGGGTGGTCTGTGCTTTACCTGACCCCAATCCCCAGGTAAGAGGCAAAGGTTTTAGAAAGCTCATAGAAAATGGAATCGGAGTTGATGTGGGAACATTAAAAGATGAAGCTTCAAAATTAAATGAGATCTATCTTAAATTCGTCAAGAACAAAATTCCATTTATTGCTTTGACCCTGGTTCAAACACTGAATGGAAAACTGGTTACCCTTTCCGGTGATTCAAGGAACTCCATCCCCGAAAAGACAGGAAAAATTCTAAAAAATCTAAAGCTCCCGTCTGACGCAGTGTTGACAAAAAGAGGGTTAGAATTCAACTCGAAATCAGGAAAACCACCGGAAAAGAGCTGGAGACCAAGAAATGGACCTAAGGGATTAATTTCTTTGTTACAGAGAGCGGGAGAAAACAACTTAACCTCGGTTTTGGTACAGGGAGGAAAAGAAAACTTCACCTGTCTTATGAAAAATCGGCTTGTGGATAAAATCTATTATTTAATATCTGCCAGGATTTCGTTTAAAGGGGATGAACCCTTCTGCGATTTGGGGATATCAAAAATTTCCCATTCAATCTATTTGAAGAACAGAGAGATTGTAAATTTTGGCGATCACATTTTAATCGTAGGTTATCCGGTTTGGAGATAATAGATGTTCACCGGTATTATCGAGGAATTAGGTAAAGTCAAAAGTATATCAAAAGGAACTAAAATTAAAAAAATTGAGATCGAATCAAAAAAAATCTTAGAGGATCTGAAAGCAGGCGATAGCATTAACATAAATGGCACCTGCCAGACAGTGGTAAAAACGACATCCACCTCGTTTTTTGTGGAAACTGTCGAGGAAACGCTCAAAAGAACAAACCTTAGCGAGTTAAAACCCCGGGATCAGGTAAATCTGGAAAGGTCCTTAAGGTTCTCCGACCGTCTGGGTGGACATATTCTGACCGGGCACGTGGACTGTAAGGGTAGAATAAAATCCATTGCCCGGAGAGGTGGTTCCTGGAGATTTGAATTTTCACTTCCTGAGAATTATCTTACGTATATTGTAGAAAAAGGTTCGGTCGGAGTGGAAGGAATAAGTTTAACTATAGTGGATGTGTTTAAGGATTCATTCAGCGTTTCCATCATCCCCTTCACTTACGCTCAGACCAACCTGAGCCAGAGAAGGGAAGGGGACAGCATCAATATCGAGGTGGATCTATTGGGAAAATTCGTAAAAAAATTTTTAGATATGAAATCTTCAAAAGAGAAAATCACCCGGGAGTTTTTAAAAGAAAGAGGATGGTAATATCCCATGTCCAAGCTGAATACCATAGAGGAAACCATTCAGGATATCAAAAAGGGTAAGATAGTGATTGTGGTGGATGATGCAGACAGGGAAAATGAGGGGGATATGATTATGGCCGCGGAGAAGGTCACTCCCGATTCCATAAATTTCCTTTCCAAACATGCCCGGGGCTTGATCTGTGTCCCTATGACCAAAAAGAGAATAGAGGAGTTAAATTTAGATCCCATGGTTAAGGTCAATACTGCCAAGCTGGGAACCCGGTTTACCGTTTCGGTGGATGCTCTGCATAATACCACCACCGGAATCTCCGCCCACGATAGAGCAGAGACCATCAAGACCCTGATCGATCCGGAAACCAAACCGGATGATTTAGCCCGGCCCGGTCACATTTTCCCCATTCAAGCCCTGGATGGTGGAGTTTTGGCTCGGGCCGGCCATACAGAGGCCACGGTTGATTTGGCCAGATTGGCCGGGCTTTATCCTGCAGGTGTTCTTTGTGAGATAATGGATGAGGATGGCCACATGGCCAGGCTACCCAAACTTATCCAGAGGGCAAAAGAATTTCAGTTGAAGGTAATCACCGTAAAGGATCTGATAGAATACAGAAGAAAAACCGAGGGATTAGTTAAACAGGTGGTCACGGTGAAATTTCCCAGCAGATACGGGGATTTCAAGCTCCACCTTTATAAAAGTCAGATCGATGAGCATCATCACCTGGCTTTGGAGAAAGGGGAGGTTAAAGGTAAGGAAAACGTTTTGGTGCGAGTTCACTCTCAGTGTTTGACCGGCGATGTTTTCGGTTCCTCCCGCTGCGACTGCGGAGAACAGCTTTACTCAGCCCTGCAAATGATCGAGAAGGAAGGATTGGGCGTATTTCTCTATATGAGACAGGAGGGCAGGGGAATCGGATTGGCCAA
Source organism: Candidatus Zixiibacteriota bacterium (assembly GCA_049642665.1). GTDB lineage: Bacteria > Zixibacteria > MSB-5A5 > MSB-5A5 > SM23-73-2 > CAYURP01. The sequence continues at coordinate 1,353 of JBARPA010000016.1, read as the reverse complement.
TAAGATTTTGGCTTACCAGCTTCAGGATAACGGCAGGGATACGGTCGAAGCTAATTTAGAGTTGGGATTTGATGCGGATTTAAGGGATTACGGAATAGGTGCTCAAATTCTGGTGGATTTAGGCTTGTCCAGTATCCGCTTGATAACTAATAATCCCAAAAAGATAATTGGAATCGAAGGCTACGGATTAAAAGTGGTGAAAAGAGTACCCATGGAAGTTTGTCCCACCCCTGAAAACCTGAAATACCTCGAGACCAAAAGAGATAAATTAGGACATCTTTTAAAGGCAAAAGTAGAGGATACGGAGTAGAAAGAAACATAAGGAGAACTATTATGGCTGAAGTGTATAAAGGCACCCTGGATGCAAAAGGCAAGAGTTTCGGGATAGCTGTTAGCAGATTCAACGAGTTTGTTACCCAGAAGCTTCTGGACGGCTGTCTGGACTGTCTTAAAAGGCATCATGCGGAAGAAAACAAAATTAGCATAGTCTGGGTTCCTGGCTCCTTCGAGATACCCTATGCTGCTTCCCGGATGGCCAATTCCAAAAAGTATGATGCGGTCATCTGTCTGGGAACCATAATTCGGGGAGAAACCCCTCATTTCGATTACATTGCCAACCAGGTATCCCGGGGTATCGCCCAGATCTCCCTGGACAGTGGCGTTCCTGTTATCTTTGGGATAATAACCACCGAGAACCTGGAACAGGCCATTGAGAGAGCAGGAACCAAGACAGGAAACAAAGGATGGGATGCAGCCATCTCGGCAATGGAGATGACAGACCTTTTTACTAAAATATGATTTCTTTATGTCCCATAAGTTAATTTGAAATACAGACTAAGAGTCTGGGCAGAAGAGGCAAAAAAACTATGGGGAAAAGGAGAAAAGCCCGGGAATTGGTTTTGAAGTCTTTGTACTCATATGAGATCACCAGTATCGAACCCAACAGCATAATGAGTGATTTATTATCTAAATCAACTCTGGATTCACCATCCCGGCTTTTCGCTTCACAACTTTTCCAAAAGGTTCTGGAAAATATCAAAAGCATTGATAATATGATAAGAGAATGTGTCAGGAATTGGGACATCAACCGATTAGCTATTATTGATAAAAATGTTATCCGGATGGGGATATCTGAGCTTTTGTTTTTCAGTGATATACCCCAGAAGGTCTCCATTGATGAAGCCATCGAATTAGCTAAAAAATATGGATCTGAAGATTCGGGAAGCTTTGTTAACGGAGTCCTGGATCACATTGCCAAAAACTTAGATAAAAAATGAAAAACTGCCCTATAAAATGAGGAGGAGATAGTTTGAGCAGAAGAATCCAGGAGTGGTATTATTCTCAGGACAGGAT
>JBARPA010000015.1:0-2798 GCA_049642665.1 Candidatus Zixiibacteriota bacterium | reverse complement strand
ACATAACGTCTGGAGGTGGACAGGACCTTCAGTGGAATTCGAGTGCTAATGGACCCACTCTGGCTCTCACACTTGAGACGGGCATTTGAATCTTCAGGTATGTGGAGGGTCACTTCACCACTGGTGGTTTCGATAATATACTCACCTTCAGCTGATATTTCAGTTCTAACCTCAACATCACCGCTTATCGTATTTAAGTCCAGCTCACCCTGGGTCTGCTCCACTTCCATATCTCCAGAGGAGGTGGAAGCCTCGATATCACCGGATATCTCCTGCAGAGTCAGATCGCCGCTCACGCAATCGATTCGTATATCCCCTTTAATCTGTTCCAGCTTCATATCAGAACTTGTTCCCTCCAAAAGCAAATCCCCCGTAATGTCCAGCAAGTAGAAATCACCGCTCACAGAGGAGAAATCGATCCCTCCCTTTATCGATTCCACTTCAACATCACCTGATACGGTATTGATTCTTGCCTTCTCTTGAATATCCTCAACCTTTACATCAGCCGAGGTGGTCTTGATATTAAGCCGGGTTTCGGGAGGAACTGAAATCTCGTAGTTCACCCAGCAGGAGATACCCCTGCGAAAGCCACGGTGGGGATATTCTGTCTGGATATCCACCTCTTCTCCATCCTTTTGAACCTCGATCTTTATCTGGTCAGCTAAGTCCTCTGCTTTTTCCAAACTACGTGTTTTGATTACCTTGAAGGCATCTATTGTGATTTCTCCCTCAGAATGTGATTTTATTATTATCTTACCGGATATGTTGGAAAGAAACAAAGTGGGGTTCTTGCCCACCGGAACTTCCCTGTGGAATTCGAAGGTGAATTGTTTTGCAGCTGCCTCCGAGAAGAGGAAAAGTAAAATAAAAAGAAAACTTAAAGTTGTTATGGGTGTTAACCTTTTCATTTTTCCTACCTTAAATTCTTGAGTTTCTTTTTCAAAAGCACCCTGCCTCTGAAGATTCTGGCTTTAACCGTTCCCACTGGAATCTTCAGAATGACTGCGATCTCCTCGTAGGATTTTTCCTCTTTATGTCTGAGAACTATCACCTCTCTATATCTCTTAGGTAGACTATCTATGGCTTCCTCCACTGAAAATCTTCGTTGTTTTGCAACTAGATCTATCTCCGGGTTATAGGTCCAATCAGCAAGTTCCAAGCTTACCTTTCCGTGTCTGGTGGGGACTTCCTCATCCAGAGAGAAAGCTGCTATCTTTTTCTTCCTGAGGTAGTCGATGGAGGAGTTGGCAGCTATCCGGTAAAGCCAGGTGGAGAATTTGTATTGTGAACTGTAGCTGGATAATGAATTAAAAGCTTTCATAAAGGTCTCCTGAACCAGGTCTTCTGCCTCCTGAGGGTTATGTACTATTCTAAATATCACATGATAAATTGCTTCTCGATGCTTTTTCAACAGCTGCTTAAAAGCATTTTGATCTCCGGCTAATGCTTCATCTACCAGGACCAGATCGTCCTTTTTCAATTACTTTCACTCCTTCTGGTTACGAAAAACCTATCTTCAAGTTTCACAAAAGATAAGAAACTGAGTCTGGAAAAACAAATGAAAATCTTTTACCGCTTGTAGGTGGAACTCAATAAAATATTGTCAGATCCCCATATTTGGAATAACCCGGGGGCCGACAGGAGAATCCCCCGGGGGATAACCTTAACTCCAGTAACGAAATAAATATCTCCAATTCCCTTCATACTAAAGGCATAGAAATTGCTTTTCTCACTTGTGAAAAATTTGGAACATTTCAAAGGAAGGGATGTAAAGAATGATAAAGAAAAGACGAATAATAACCAGTGGAAATAAATCTCCAGAGAAGGTCTATTGGCACATATACAGTCTTCAAAATCTCAATTCGGAGAAATTCATTCGGGTGGTGAATAAGATTTTAAGGCAGGAGTATATTCTGATAAAATAACCAGAATAATCTGGATAACGATTTCAAAAATAATCGAATGCATTTACTCCTTTTCCAGCCTCAGAGAAAACTTTTGTCCGTTTTTAACCTTGTGAGATCTCTCAAATGATTCATTTTCAAAGAATTACAAAAAACACTTGACAAATTTTAAGTGACCTTTTATTCTTACCACCAAATGTAGTGGAATTCAGTTTTTTTTAAAGACTTTTGAGGTACTCTTATGGACAAAAAGAACTTTTCATTATTAATCATTCCTAACAAGGGAAAGGTATGGAATAGAAAAATCTCTTATTCCAAGATCTACATCGCATTTGTAGTTTTGGTTGTGTTTTTGGGAGTAGGTGCCTTTTCAACGGTCAACTATTTAAAACACCAATTAGATCGTTATAATTTTGCTCAATTGCAAAAGGAGAAAGAACACCTGGAGAAAAGGATTTCCGAGATGAAACCTCTCATCGTGGATCTCAGATCTCAGATGAGCGAGTTAATGAAAAAAGAGAAAAACATTCGACTGGTTTTCGGATTGCCTGAGGTGGATGATGCTGTAAGGGAGGTAGGTGTTGGTGGACCTGAACCTTTTCCATTGGGAACAGATACGGATTTAAATGAAACGCTGGGAGAGCTGGATAAGTTATTACGCCAGACCAGGTTTGAGCGCGAGAACCTGACCCAGATCCACAATCAGCTCGTGGGAAAAAAGGATCTTTTGGGGCACACCCCCTCCATAGCTCCTACCAGAGGATATCTTTCCCGCGGCTTCGGTGTGAAATTAGATCCTTTTACCGGGTTAAGGCAGCCACACTGGGGCCTAGATTTCGCCGCTGATATCGGAACTCCGGTCTATGCTACGGCTGCGGGAATTATTTTCTTCAC
>JBARPA010000014.1:0-9036 GCA_049642665.1 Candidatus Zixiibacteriota bacterium | reverse complement strand
AGTGTAGCTAATAGTTCTGCTGTCCTTTGAATATCCTCAGTTCTCTCACCCACCTTTGCTCTGATATCCAGGAAAAGTTCATATTCTATCTGGGCTATCTTTTCCTCGGCGCCTAAAATTATCTCCTCTTTTTGTTTTAACTCCGGTGTAACGAATCTCTCCGCATTGACCATGGTCTGCTTGCGGATATATTCCTGTGGAACCTTGGATAGATGGGGTTTGGTAATCTCTATGAAGTATCCGAAAACTTTGTTGAATCCCACCTTCAGGGATGGAATATGAGATCTTTCCCTTTCCTTTTGCTGAAGGTCGACGATCCATTTGCGGTTGTTGGCTATCTCGTCTTTTAAAAGATCCAGATCCTCGTCATATCCCTTTTTGATTATCCTTCCCTCAGTTAAAATCATCGGAGGCTCATTACAGATGGATTTCTCCAGAAACCCGACCAGATTTGAGGTGTCAGGCATGTTGCTTTTGATATTCTGAAGAAGCTCCGATTTTGTCGATTCAAGAAGTTTTATAATCTCAGGTATTACTTTAAGTGATTCCTTTAATCCTATTAAATCTTTAGGATTTGCTTTACCATATCCAAGTTTACCCGCGAGTCTTTCCAGATCCATAATGGAGTCAATTTTTTTCCCGAGGTCCTCAGAGAGAGTCCTATCTTTTATCAGCTCCTCCACAGAATCATATCTTTTCTCTATTTCCTTTATATCCAGAAGGGGTCGGGCGATCCAGTTTTTTAGCTTACGTGAGCCCATCGGGGTTTTAGTTCTGTTGAGCAGATAAAAGAGAGTGGTTTTTTTGTCACTGCTGCCCCAGGAGTGAAAGATCTCCAGATTCCTGAGTGTGGTTGAATCCAAAAACATCTGACGGGTATCAGCCACCGGGGTGATTTTTGTTATATGGTCAAGGGAGGTCTTCTTTGTCTGGTTCAAATAGGATAAAACCGCACCGGCAGCAGAGATTCCCAGCTCCATATTCTCACAGCCAAATCCTTTTAAGGATTTGCTTTTGAAGTGCTCGGTCAGAGTACGGTAGGCGAAATCATAGCTGAACCTAAAGGATTCGGTTGGGGTGATGGTGATGTTCTGACTGTTCAGTTTGAGACCTTTTATTTTCTCAGCGGTCCATTCTTCGGGCAAAAGAATTTCTGAGGGAGAGATGGTGAAAAACCTTTCCATTATCCTGGCACTCTCGTCCTGATCGATTTTAAACTCGCCTGTGGTCAAATCAATAAAAGCCAACCCCATCCTATCTTTACCCTGGATTAAGCTGGCTAAAAAGTTATTGCTCTTTTCATCTATTATGTTATCGATGGTGATGGTTCCGGGAGTGATAATCTCCACCACGTCCCTTTTTACAATCCCTTTGGCCTTTTTGGGATCCTCCACCTGTTCACAGATCACCACCTTTTTGCCAGCCTTTATCAATCTGGAGATATACCTTTCTGCGGCATGATGAGGCACCCCGGCCAGAGGGACCCTTTCAGCCTTACCGTGTGCCCTGGAGGTCAAGGCTATGCCCAGGATTTTGGAGGCAATTTTCGCATCCTCCCCGAACATCTCGTAGAAATCACCCATCCTGAAGAACAGGATCTCATCGGGATATTGAGATTTTATCCGGTAATACTGATTCATCAGGGGTGTGTTCAATTTGTCCATGCTGTCACCTGCTGATAACCTTATAGGCTTTACCAAATCGTCCCTGAAGTTTATCTTTAAAGTCCTCAGCTTTTTTTTGGGAATTGAAAATTCCCACCTCCACTCTCCAGAGTGCTCCCTCATCTTTTGGAACCTCCACCATTCTGATGGTATATCCTTGAGATTTGAACCTTCTATACTCGTTCTGAGCCTGATTTTTATTGGAGAACAATCCCACCTCTATGGTATACTTGGTAACTCTCCGCTGTTCTTTTTTTTCTGTTTTTATCTTATCTGAGAACAAGGCTCTGATTTTCTCAAAGATTTTTTCCCTATCGGTTATGCCTGATGAAAACCTGTCCTGGTAAAGATTATAATATAGTAATGCGTTATTCACATCTTTTGTCTCTATGTAACTCTGGCAAAGGTAGATCAAAGCCAGGGGAAGTGCATCTGAATCCGCATATAGTTCTATCACTTTTCTGTACTGGATAATAGCCTGGCCGAATTCCTTTTTCAAAAAGAAACAATCCCCCATGCCCAGATGAGCCCAGGGAGACCATTTTGATCCGGGAACATTTTGGGGGATTTTACTGAATTGTTCTTCCGCCCTATCTGTGTAGCCGGTGGTAAGATAGGAACAGCCGGAAAGCCAGAGCACCTGGGGCAGATGAACGTTTTGATCGAAGTTTTCTTCGAACACTTTTGTTTGCTCGGAGGTTATGGTATAAGACGCATTCAGGAAGCTTTGTTTGGCTATTAAGAGCAAAGCCTCAGCGGAATTTTCATCTCTTTGGTTTAAATCTATTGCCTCACTCAGATATTTAAAGGAGGAATCGCCATCGAAATGGATTTTTCCCAGATAGAATTTGGCTTCCCTGTCCTCCGGATTTGATTTTAGTTTTTCAGTTAGAAATTCAAAGGCTTTCTGAAGTTCGTTTTCTTTAATGAAACTCTGCATGGTTTCATCCAATTCAGTGGCAAACACATTGACCGAAAAAATGATAAAGAAAACTAATAACCAGATCAAAGGGAAATTTTGTTTCCTTTTCATTTCAGTTAAAGGTCTGGGAAAATTGAAAAGAATTATCTTAGATATTAAAACTGTTCCATTCCCTACAGCTGGGGCACCTCCACAAGGGTTCCGAGGAGCTGAAACCGCATTTTTCGCAGGTGAAGTATTCCACCTTGGCGGGCAAATTCTCAAAAAGCTTGTCCACCATCTCTTTTGCCTTTTCGATCTCATTTTGTTCCTGATAAACTCTGATCAAGCTCAACCTGGCAGGAAGAAAAGACGGATCGATATCCAGAATCTGGTTATATTTAAGCTGGGCTTCATCTGATCTACCTTTTTTCTCGTCCAGAGATGCCAGGGCAAAAAGAGCATGGAAATCCTTGGGATTTTCTTTGTAGATCTGCTCATAGATTTCAGAGATCTCACCAAAGCTTCCCAGCTCATACAGGGTCTTCTCCAGCTTGTTGAAAACCAGATACCCTGCTTCTGGCACCATCTGCAGAAGCTTTTTCCAATAATTCACTGCTTCATCCAGCCTTTGTTCGCTGTAATAGGCGTCACCCAGAAAGATGTAGGCGGGCACGCACATATCGTCGTAATTTAAACCCTCCTTATAAGCCACGCGAGCTTTATGGTAATCCCCCTGGGAAGCCAGCTCTTTTCCTTTATATACCTTATATAAAGCCAGAATGGACCTGTCCTTTTCTTTTTTATGTTTAAAAAGCTTGGATCGCAGCTCAAAGGCCTCATCCCATTTCCCTGTCTGCTCATACTCCGAAAGCAAAAGTTGAATGGCCCAGGGATCCCTTTCATTCAACTTCAGGATCTCGTTTAAAATCGCTGCAGCCTGAGAATGATTTCCCGATTCCATATAATCCAGAGCCAGGCTCTTTTTAATATCCAGCTGTTCCTCCGTTGATAGGGAACGCCGCAGGGCTAACTCCCTATGGATACGCAAGGCTTTATCGTATATTTTCTTCTTTCTGAAAATGTCACCCAGCTTGAGATAGGCATCCACGTTTTTTGTATCCTGGCTTACGACCTGTTTCAGCTTTTGAAAGGCCAGATTAACATCATCGGCTAAAAGTGCTTTTAAACCATCTATATACAGAAGCTGGGCCGGTTTGATTTTCTCCCTTTTGAATCTTACCACGAGGAATACAATTACGATGATTACAACTGCAGCTGCTAATATCCATAAATATATTTGGTCCATTTTACCTCCAACTAAAGCCTATTTCTTATTCCTTCTAAATCTTGTCCAGAAAAAGGCGAATATCGAACCTGCCAACACTCCCATAAATATCCCAAAATACGTTTGCTCCAATTTTTACACCTCTTGTATGGTATTTATTCCTTTTCCTCCTCTATATCCTCTAAGGGGAGATTGCGTAAGGTGGTGATTTCCTCCATCAGATTTTTGTTTTCCTTTCTCTGAGCCCTTAATCCTGATTGAACCTTAAGGTAATAGGAAATGCTTAGAAGAAATGAGATCACCATACCCACGACCAAAGACCAGAACGCCACATAAATCATGGGAATATCAGTATACTTGATGAAACCAAACAGATTCACCGACACCGTGACACTGGAGTTATAAACACCAAAACCTACAACCAAAAAGATTATCACCAGGATCACAAATATTCTTAAAACCCACATCTCTCCTCCTTCTATTTAGTTTATAATATTAATACCCTCATAATCCGTTGTCAATCAAAAAGAGGGCGGGCAAGAAAAAAATTGGGAGGATATTTTGGGGAATTATCTTTTAAATTTCCATCCTTCCATGATCTTGACGAACTCCTCATGGTTGCTGCCAAAAAACTGCCGCTCGCAGGAGAAGTGTATCACATAGATTTTTTGTTGGTATTTGAAAAGGAGAAGATAACCAATAAGGAAATCGTTGACCAATCTTTTGTTGCCAAGTGGATCGTTATCTAAAGTGGGATCCCTCACCAGCCTCTCAAAGGGTTTGCGCATGGTCAGGATTTTTGCCGGAATGCTGTCCACCAGGGTCTCCGATTCCTGCATGATTTCAGATCCGGTAAGAAATTCAAGCGTGAGCTCATATTCATCTTTGTTTTTGATTTTCTTACTCTTGTTTTCAAAAAGGGCTTTTTGAAATTCTTCAAAGGATAAGGAGGTGGTATCCGCTAAAATCGAGATGGTGGGAATGTTGAATTCTCCACGAGACTGCTTGCTGAGCTGATCGATCTGGTAGTTTTTCTTCACCAGGCTGGCCCGGGTCAAAGAGGGTTCCTTCTCATCCTTCAGTTTCCAGTTCTTCAGGAAGCTCAGCTGGTATGCGAATTTCGAGTCGATAAAGGTGTGATCGTCGACCTTTCCTGTTTTTTGTTTTTTAGCCCAGGAGAGGTTTGAGACGGAGAACAGGAGGAATACCATTAAAACTAAAGAAACTATTTTTTTCATGCCTCCTCCTTTTTTACTGATAATTACTCCAACCATTCTTCTCAGAAACAAAATAAGAAATCTATTTAGATTTCGCAACCTTTAAAAATATTTTCTAATTAAAAATCATTAAAAGTTGTTATAGAGTATAAGGCTGTTTTCAGTTGTCAGGAATTATAATCAGGTCTGATCTTGTTTAAGTATATTACCTATGTTTTCCAGTTGTCTGCTGATCCTTTCCAGTTTTGAACCCAGATTGTAAATGGCGACAGGGATGATTACTAAAAGCACTAAAAGAAAAAGCGAAAACATCATCCTGGCAATGTTGATCAGTGTGAAATAAGGTGCTTCATAAAACATCTTCACCTCCTGGCTATAATAATTTTTTTACGTCCTATTCATAGAAATAGTTCCTTTTATTAATTATTTGTCTGCAGTCGGCTGTTAGTTGTCTGTAATCAGTGATCAGTGATCTGTGGATACCACACCAATTCCCTATTCATCAGGTCATTTTTCTGTCCGCGGTCATTGGACTGCAGACGTTAATGACGTAATTATATCAGGAGTTAAATACTTCCAGCTCCGTCCACTACCCTGCCGTCTCTGAGTTTGACAATTCTTTGAGTTCTGGAGGAGATTTCTGTGTCGTGGGTTATGACTGCTATGGTGTGTCCCTGTTTCCACAAATCGACGAAGATGTCTATTATCTCCCTACCGGCAACTGAATCTAAGTTACCGGTGGGCTCGTCTGCCAGTATAACTGAGGGATCGCAGGCTAATGCCCGGGCTATGGAGACCCTCTGCATCTCCCCTCCGGAAAGCTCGGTGGGGCGATGATCCATTCTGTCTTTAAGCCCTACCCTCTCTAAAAGCTCCTCTCCAATTCTTTTTCTATTTTTATTGGATTCACCTTTGAAAATCAAGGGAATCTCCACATTCTCAAAAGCTGTAGCATAAGGTAAAAGATTGAAGTTCTGAAAAACAAAACCGATCTTCTTGTTTCTTATCTCGGCTAATCTGTTGGGATCCAGATCAGCAACTTTCATTCCCTCTAAGTAATATTCACCCTCAGTTGGGGTATCCAGACAGCCGATGAGATTCATTAAAGTCGATTTGCCGGATCCTGAGGGACCCATAATGGAAATGAACTCATTTTTCTGAATTATCAAATCTATTCCTCTTAACGCCTCTACTGCCACCTTTCCGGTTGTGTATAACTTTGTGATTTTTTTCATCTCAATCATTTTAATACCTCGCTTTATTCATATCTTAAGGATTCCACCGGATTCACCGTGGCTGCCCTTCTGGAGGGGAAAAATCCGGACAAAAGTCCCACCAATCCCAGGATGGTAATTGTGGTTATCATAACGTCCCAGGAGATAGTTGGTTTGCCTAAAAACTCCAGCCCCTCCTGTTGAATGGGTATTACCTGAAGTATCCTGACTATTATCGAAGTAAAGATAATCCCAATACCTCCTCCGAAAAAGGCTATAATCAATGATTCCAGAATGAATTGGGACATTATATCCCTTTTTTTAGCTCCCAGAGCCATCTTGATTCCTATCTCCCGGGTTCTCTGTTTGACTGCCGCAAACATAATATTGGCCACTCCCACTCCGGCAATCAAAAGGGTCATCCCTCCTATTATTCCCAGAAATATGGTGATTCCGAACATGACTTTGTCAAACTCTTTTCTTTGGTTCACCACGTCCCATATAGACAAAGCCCTTTCATCCTCAGGATCGAATTTATGTTTTGCTCCTAAAACCTTATAGACTTTTTTTTCTATATTATCAGCTTGATCCACATCTTTTACCTGATAGACCAAAACATTAAAATAATTATGTCCCCAGATGGTCTTGAAAGTGGTGGCAGGAATGGAGGCTTTATCCGCATCCGGTCCGCCGTACATTCCCATTTGAAGTTTCTCCTTCATCACCCCGATTACCGTGAAGGGGATATTGTTGATGATGATGATCTCACCTACAGCATCAACATTACCCATGAGTCTCTCTTTGAGTTCATTTCCCAAAAAGACAACCCTTCTTCTGTATTTAAGATCCAGATCATTTACAAACCTCCCCCCCATATCCGGATAATGGGTTCTCATTTCCTCATAACAGGGATAAAGACCGGTAACCCTTTCGGTCAAAGTTTTCTTACCATAACTTAAAGATACGCCACACCTGGAATACTCCCCGCCAACGTTTTTTATCTCAGGAATTCTTTTCTTTAATAATTCCACATCCTCCTCGTTGAAACGAATCCTTCTCCCTTTTCCCAGCCCCTGGTAGGGTATGGTGGTTTGTCCACCCCAGATAATGACTATTCCTTTTCCCAATCCAGAATTGGCCTTTGCCATTTGATTTCTAAAGCCCACCCCAAAAGCCAAAAGCATAACAATGGAAAAAGTTCCCCAGGCTATGGCCAGTGTGGTTAAAGTTATTTTCTTTCTTTGCTTTTTCAAATCTCGAAAAAACAATCTGAAGATCAGAAAGCCTCTCAATTCTTTTCTCCTTTAAAGCCTCAAGGCCTCGATCGGATTCAGGCTGGCTGCCCTTCTTGCCGGGAAAAACCCTGCCAGAATACCAATTAACCCCAAGATCAAGGTGGCCGAAATGGCCACTGAGGCAGAAAAAACAGGTGTCCCTATATATTCCTCCAACTTGAACAGAGGAAAGATCGTTATAATCCCCCAGGAGAACAAAAACCCTATTGCACCACCCATGAAAGTTATCAAAAGGGTCTCGAAAAGGAATTGAGATAATATAAATCTCTTCTTGGCGCCGGTGGCCATCTTTATTCCAATTTCTTTAGTTCTCTCCTCGATTACCACGTTCATAATATTGGAGACACCTATGCCTCCCACAACCAGAGTAAAGGCGCCTAATATTCCCAGAAAAATTCTCAGCCCATAGAATAAGTAGTTAAAGAATTTGTCCATTCCGGTTGTATCCCACATGGCTAAGGCTTCCTTATCCTCGGGATCAAATCTGTACTTCTTGCCCAAAACCTCATATACCCTCTTTTTAACGTATTCGTTTTTCGTTGGATCCTTAGGTTTGAAGACCATATTGTTGAGATATCTTCTTCCGAACATAGCCGAAAGGGTAGTGGCGGGAATCACCGCCGTGTATGCGTCTCGGCTGCTGTAACTTGAATCCTGCTCTTTCTTTTTCAGTATACCAACTACCAGAAAGGGGGTATTATTTATTAAGACATATTTACCTACAGCTTCATCTTCTCGAAACAGATCCTTTTTAAGCCTATTCCCTAAAAACACTACTCTTTTTCTGTTTTTGATATCCAGTTCGTTGATGAACCTTCCTCCCGGAACTGGAATCATATTCCTCATATCAGCAAACACTGGATAAACACCGACCACGTTTTGAGAATATATATTTTTGCCATATTTGATCTGGATATTCCACTGGCTATATTCAGGGCTGATCTGGCCCATTTGTTTAATCTCCCTTTTAAGAAGAGAAACATCCTCCTCCTTCAAATGTAGAAACCTCCCTTTGCCCAGACCCTCGTATGGTCTGCTGGTTCTTCCGGGCCACATTATAACAATCTTGTCTCCTAAGCCGTGTGCTGACTTTCTCATCTGAGCATGCAGCCCCTCACCGAAAGCCAGAAGTAAAGTTACCGCTGTTGTTCCCCAGATGATTCCGAAAAGGGTAAGAAGGGTTCTCAGCTTCTGAGATCTCATGTCCCGAAGGAATTGATTGATAAACATCAATGGAGCCATTATGTGATCTCCTTGGGAGGTCTTTCCACTACCTCATTAGCCTCCTCCAGTCAGTCCTTCACCTCTATGTTAATGCCATCGCTCAGACCTGTTTTGATCTCTTTTTTAGTTATCTCGCCATGGGAGTTTTTGACTTCCACAAAGGTGCTATCCCCCCTGAATTCAATCAGCCTTTCGGGTATCACCAGAACGTCTTTTTTCTGATTGATTATGAT
>JBARPA010000013.1:0-5978 GCA_049642665.1 Candidatus Zixiibacteriota bacterium | reverse complement strand
CATATATTATACTCTAAATATTTCATCATGGCAACTACTATTATTCATTTGAGCTTCTATTATTCGGACATAGCAAGTAGGTTAGGAGCCCTGTGTGAGTTTGCAAAAGGGATAAAAATAGCTGTTCATCATTATAGACTGACTATTGCCCTATGTCTTACAAATCAATCGCAGACCTAATATGCTATTCAATCGGTTCTGGTCTCACAATTCTTTCAAGCAATAAATCAACCTTCATCGGCTTCCGCCAATTATCGAACGGTGTAATCGCACGCCAAACTCAAAGGTAACGGCAGTTTGGGGAGAGTGAGGTCGGGGCCGCCATAGATATTGACCCCGCTCACTAAGCGGGGTTATTTTGTATCTGATAATTGGTATTGAATTGAAGCAACGTTTCCCCAACGACTTATCCCACAGCAAGCTGTGGGCCACCCGGCCTTTTTGTGTCCTTTTTCGACATAGCTATGAGCCTCGGCAATCTGTTCCAACGGATAGCGTCTATCTATGACCAATTTTATCTTCCCCGCCTCAGAGGAAGATTAGATATTAAGTCCTGCTTTCAACTTTTTTTGCCTGAAATTATAGGAGCTATCACAAGACCCAGGCCTATTCCTATTAATACAGATGCTACAAATAATAGGGCTGATGTCTGAAGGAAAATGAATCCAACACCAATACCTATAAGTGTCGTTCCACCAATAGCCCATGAGCTCTTATCATCTTTTTTATTTGTATTATTCATTTTATTTTCCTCTTTTTCTTTTTATTATTTAAATTGTCCTGTGCTATTACCTTGTCAGGTTTTGTTATTATGTTCCAAAGTTATTACTACATTTCCCTTTTTGTGCCCTTTTTCGACATACCTGTGAGCCTCGGCAGTCTGTTCCAATGGATAGCGTCTATCAATGACCGATTTTAACTTCCTCGCCTCAATAAGCTCTCTGAGGAAAATAAGATCTTCAGGATTCTGGCTTGCCATTCCAAATACTACTTTCTTGCTACCTAGCATTGAAGTCCATAATGCTTGAAGAAGAGGCCAATCAACTGTAAGATAGACTCCTCTTTGCTTTAGCGAGCTTTTACAACGTGAAAACGATGTCTTCATTACTGTGTCGAAAATGACATCGTAGGTCTGGCCGCTCTTGGTAAAATCCTCTTTGGTGTAATCAACTACTTTATCGGCACCAAGAGATTTCACCATTTCGATATTCGTAGTACTGCATACTCCGGTAACTTCTGCCCCAAAGTACTTGGCAAGCTGTACCGCAAAAGTACCTACACTACCAGAAGCTCCAAAGATAAGGACTTTCTGTCCGCTCTGGATATCTCCTTTTCTAAGTAGATGCAATGCTGTCAGTCCCCCAATAGGAACGGCGGCGGCTTCCCCATAGGTCATATTGGCCGGTTTTATTGCCACCCGTTTTTCAGTCAGACATATGTACTCGGCATTAGCAAGACCAAAACTCACCTCCCAGATAATTCCAAAAACTTGGTCACCTTTCTTAAATCGTGTTACATCTTTGCCTACGGCTTCAATTTCCCCGGCCAGCTCATTCCCTGGTATAGTTTTTGTTGGTCTTATGAGACCAAACATTATTCGCCCGGGGAGCCAGAACCAGGGAGCCCATGTGAAACTTCGCATTCTCACGTCCCCTGATGTGACTGTTGTCGCATGAACCTTTATCAGTACTTCATTGTCCTTGGGAGTAGGCTTTGCTACCTCTTTGAGCTGAAGAACTTCGGGTGGTCCGTATTTTGTGCATACAATCGCTTTCATATGAATGTCCTTCTAATTTACTTTGATCCGGTGATTTTAAGTGTAGTTTACCACAATCTAACCTATGAGTTTGTAAAACCTAACTATGTTTATATTGATCCATATAACACTCCAAACATGGCTTTGATCGCCGTATAAGACACCTGAGAAAAAGTTGTCTCTTCAGGCATAACCAATGAAATTTCAAGCTGTTGAGTAGTTGTGCTGTTTTTATAGTGGTATTTTATACGGATCGGCATAAAAACCTCACTTTTCCTGTCATAAACCGACGACGGGGCTGCGAACGCCAGCCGGTCCACAGTTGAGGCCATGGGTATAGACCGCCGTCGTTTTGATCGAGATTTCCTATTTGAATGTTCATAAACACGATTCACGTTATTCAAAAATTCTAAAATTCCGTCTAATTGTCAAGGATATTCTCGTTTCCCTGAGTGATCGCGGCTACGACCACAAAAACGACGGAGTTTTGCTGTTGCTAATTATCCTGAAGCCATTTCTGGGCAGACCCTTGCTGTCTGCCCCCATAGAAAACCATGTTTTGCAGCAACTTCTCAATTATAACAATAGAAAATATATCACAAAATATATGGGATTAGGTAAATTAATAAAACCTCTTTATCCGGGTTTGCTGAGAGTGAGGTCGGGGCCGCCACAGATATTGACCCCGCTCACTAAACGGGGTTATTTTGTATCTGATAATCGGTATTGAATTGAAGCAACATTTCCCGAACGAGTGGTCCCACAGCAAGCTGTGGGCCACCTGGGAATCTCCCGAAGGGGAGGTTTCTTATTGCAAACTTTCGAGAAATTCCTATATTATTAAAAATGTTATGAGGCAGATGATTCATCGTTAGTAGGAAAGGATGACTGGATGGGGAAAAAACGAAGTGCATCAAGAATGATATTTCTTAAGACAGGTCTGGCAGCTTGGCTCTTGTGTTTTTCTGCTGTGCTATGGCAATGCCATGATAAGGGATCAACTGATCACGAACGATGGATTGAAAAACCTCAGAGTGAATGGCCGCAGATCACGATGATTAACCAGATCGAATACATGGACAAGAATCACCCTGTGGCAGGATGCAGTTTTCTATTGGATACGGGAGATGAGATTCTGGCCGCCACGGCCAAACACATCCTGACCTATTTCAAATCAGAAACCATGGAGTCGGTTTCCTTCAAGAAAACCCTGAAACTCTGGAAGATGTTTCCAAAAAATAATCCTGATGATGTGGTCGTGGTGGATAAACTGATTAATGAGAACCCGGAGGAGCCTTTGGAGCACATACCACCTGAAAGAGACTGGCTTTTGTTCACAATCAAAGAGAGGTCTCAAAACATCCAGCCTTTAAAATTCAGATCCGGTCCAATGCAGAAGGGCGAAACAGTCTATATTATTGGTTGGCGGTATACGGATAATGATTGTCCTCAAGTGGTCTATGAGGGTAATTTTGTGAGATCAGAGAAGGGATCTTTTCTTATAACTACCAAAAAACTTGCTGACAATACCATGCCTGGATTGAGCGGTTCTCCGGTTATCGACTCCAACGGCTACTTGCTCGCCCTTATGTCTCAGAAGGCCGGGAAAATGGAGAGGCTCTCTTCTCTGGACTATCCCAAGATGCTTATAGAAAAAAGGGCTAATACCAAGGAATAAGAAGTGTATAACTAAATCCTTTGCTTGTCTAAACAAGAACGCTCACAAAAGTATCAAAATTAGTTATTATTACATTTCTATAACCAGCTCAGCTATTTTATTATGATGCCTTATAACCAATTGTTTTCCATCGAGTTCCGCTTACAACTGTGAAGCTTATATTAATTTCAAATTCGAAGCTCAGAAAAGTTTGGGGAGAGTGATATTGGGGCTGCATTGATTGTTGTTGGTTCTTAGTTGTTAGTAAACAGAGTAGAAGATATAGATAGGTTTTTTTTGACTATCCACCATCCACCAAATACAAACTTCTATCTCTGGTTAGAACGTCCCCCGCCTTTGGCGGGGGAAGGTCGAAGGTTTCGAGTCTCGTCGGGCCCTCGTTTTATCACTCTCAGCAAAGTCTGGATGAGCTAACAAATACTCCAGAGATCTACTGGAATCATACAGGGGCTAAAGGACCTCTCTGCGCCACCCCTTTTTTATGTTGCCGTCTTAAATCTGATTGACAAATAAAGAATTTTGTTTTAATTAAACTGAACTAACAGAGTTTTGGTTGCAAAAATGATAGAAAAAATCTCTTTTCACTATAAAATTTCCGGTTTCCCATTGACGTTTTTCACTAATGGCAAATATAAACAATGTGCAAGGCCTGCCAACCGTGGAACATGCACCTTCTGTGTTGGTGGCTGAAAGATCAAAGATATAATATAGAAGTAAACATATAGGAGGAAATAAAAATGAATTCCAAGATTTCGAACAAGATGTGGATTGAAATCAGGAAGAAGAGTTTGTTACCGGCTATTATTGGGTTGCTTTTAGGTTCGCTATATGCATTCTACACCCTGCGAGTTAAATATCTAATAACAGGGACCTGGGAAAGGAATATTGGTCATGCATTTTTTGCAATAGGCTTGATCATAGTAGTTTACTGGTTGCACAGGGCATTTGGTGCATTCTTTGATTGGTATAGACAGAACGTTGCGTGCAGGACCAAAACAAGGCTGGATGAGACATTCGTCCCTCTCTTCGCAAAGTTGACAAATGTAATCCTATGGGTAATAGCTCTGATTATACTTCTGAGTCACTTTGGCATTAACATAAATGCGCTTGTAGCTACCCTGGGTGTAGGTTCGTTAGCTATTGCCCTTGCCGCCCAGGACACCATTGCTAACTTGATAGCGGGGTTCTTGATTATGGTGGACCGACCATTCAGGATAGGAGACCGGATAAAACTTCCCACTGGAGAGGTGGTGGAAGTATTAGAGATAGGCACCAGAAGGTCTAGGTTTTTATCTGAAGATAAAGCAATAATAATAGTTCCCAATCTCGATTTGAGTAAGAAAATGATAGTAAACTATACCTATAGCGAAGAGTAATTGCTATAAAACTTTTTTATTAACCTTATGCTTCCCATTCTTGTTTTTCGCCAACAGGAAATAATCAGCGGGCGAAGCCTGCCCACCATCGAACGCCCGCCTGGAGCAGAAGCAAAAAGACGATATGGTGTCAGAACAGATGTTCTGATACCTCATAGGAATGGCATCGGCATTTCCTTCACCCATACGGGTTCTCGTCTGGGCAGAATTAATCCTAAACGCCGATGAATCAAGAGAGAGGACTCAAACGATGAAGATCGCATACATATCCACTTATCTTCCCCAAAGGTGCGGGATAGCCACCTACACGGATTATCTTATCCGGGGCATTCAAAAAGTAGACCCGACATCAGAAATTAAAGTCGTTGCTGAGCGGGGAGCATCTCCCGTCAAGCGGGCCAAATTTGAGGTAATCCCATGCTGGGATAGAAATGAGAATTATGTCGAATCCATCATCCAACATACAAAGGGAGCAGATATAGTTCACATTCAACACGAATACAGTATATATAAATTTGATGATAGATTGCCCTTAGTCCTTGAGGGATTGGATCCCGCTGTCAAAAAAGTAATAACCATTCATTGCGTGAGACCAAGCCAATTCTCTGAAAGAGGATCTACCGATGAAAACTTTACTAAAAGGATTGCTCAACTTGCCGATGAGGTCATCGTGCATCTTGAGTCCCAAGAAAGGATACTGAACAGATTGGGAATATCTTCACAAAAGATTCATATTATCCCCCATGGAACAGAGCTCAGCCAAGCAGATAGGAAAGAGTCAAGGAAAAGATTTGGATTGCCTGAGGATGGAAAGATACTTCTTATGTTTGGATTTGTTAAGAAGCATAAATGTCTGCATATAGTTCTTGAGGCACTTGATGAGATACTGGAAAAAATCCAAAACGTATATCTATTTGTAGCCGGAGGGCTTCCTCCTGCCCCCTCGAAGAGGGAGAAGGATTATATAGAAGTTGTGAACAAGAAGATCGAAGAGCTGAATCTGGAAAAAAACGTTATATTCCCCAACAGATTTTTCCCCAATGAGGATGTCCCTTACCTGTTCGGAGCATCTGATGTCGTTCTATTTCCCTATTATGAGGAGGACCGATCTGCTTCCGGTTCGTTTCATCTTGCCATAGGGGCGAAAAAACCTATCATTGCCTCAAGG
>JBARPA010000012.1:0-3071 GCA_049642665.1 Candidatus Zixiibacteriota bacterium | reverse complement strand
GTTTCCCTGTGTACCTTGATACTTGTTGTCTCACAGTTTTATCAGTGGTCGACGGCTCAACTAAAGTTGAACAATGGAGATCAACCTACTTCGGCACGGATAATATAATAGGGGGAATTGCCTTGGTTGATTTTAATAATGATGGAATAAATGAGGTTTTAGTGGCTCATAAAAATGCCCCTATGGAGCTTTTAAATGGAGAAGATGGAAGCAAAATCGCCGAAAGCGACAGTTCCTATGAAGTGGATCATTTTGCTTTTGGAGATGTGGACGGGGATGGTGAGGGAGAGATAGTTATCGGAAATGGAAACATATTAAGAGTTTTTGAAGTAGATTTCACCACGGACGTCCCGGAAGAGGAAAAGGATTTATCCCTACGTAACTTTATATTCCTGAGCCAAAATTACCCCAATCCCTTTAACTACACCACCCTGATACACTTCAAGGTTAACAGTTCACAATTAACAGTTCACGGTCCCGTTCCCACCACTCTAAAGATTTACAATATCCTGGGACAGAAGGTCAAAACTTTACTGGATGAGGGGAAAATCCCTGGAGATTATCAAGCTATCTGGGATGGAAAAGACAACGAAGGAAATCTTGTCCCCAGCGGGATTTATTTCTACCAGTTAACTGTGGGAAAATACTCTGAATCTAAGAAGATGCTCTTTTTGAAATAAAAACTTTAAACAAAAAGAGCTTTAGCTTTTAAATATATCTATTTTTGAGTGGGATAAATTCCCACTCCTATGAAGTATCAATAGTTTACTACATAGGCGGGGTATTCAGCCCCGCATTAAAAAAGCTATCTGTGAACCTGAAGGTTCACACTCCAGGAAAACCAGAAATTTTAACTAGCATTAATTCTTTGATTTAAACTAAACCGAATCAAGTCGTAATTTCGTATTTCTATATGAAGCATCACAAATAATCTCACCATGGAGCCCGGATAAAATGCAGAAGATTCTGATAAATCAACACAAGCGTCAGGATATTTTTAAATGCGCTCATAAGGCTCATTTTAAATTCGATAAAAACGTATCGGTCTATCACGTGATGAGGGAAAAGAACTGCTACCCCCAAGGATGTATATATTTTATGTGGAGGTGCAGGCTTTTGAATAAAGGGAAAAGATGTCCCAAAGGGTACGAACACGTTGGCAGAAAATGCTTTGGATGCAAATACTACTATGAGGATAAGGTATGCCACCAGCCCGATGTTATCCTGGATAATGAAAAATTTAAAGAATTCGAAGAATCCCTGGAGGAGTATGAGGAATGGCTGGAAACGGTAGTGGGAAAGGATGTGGAATTCACAGGTGAGATAAACTCGGTCAAGCCCCATCTTAAAAAGATCGTCTTCGGCTCCAAACAAAACATATTTTTCAAAGGGTTTCTACTGAGTTTCAAACAGGGTTTTGTCGACCGGGTCTTTTTAGATGACTATCTTTATGCCTTAGTAAGCACCAAATCTCATGAAAAAAATAAGTTTGCCGCAGGGGATAAGATCGATTTTCTGGCAAGGTTAAGAGTTGACCACGGAAGGATCGTTTTGGATAGGGTAAGGAGGGTGGAGTTCACTGAGAAATCAAATCTTCCATCCTGGGATCTGAGCCAGGCAATTGTAGCGAAGAGTGTGGGCACAGAGCTGAACTGCCAGCCTGAGAAATGCTTGAGATGCGAAAAGGGATGCCTACTGGACGTGATCGACAGTACCGAATCCAAAGATAAAATCTACCGACACCTTTTCTGTCTGGCTGGAATTGAAGATCCCGAGGTTTGCTACTACGACCTGAAAAAGAAAATCGATAAGAATAGACTTGAAGAGAATGTATCTGAGGAACAGGTTGAATCTGAGGTCAACCTGGATTCTAATCCTGAGCAGTAATATTTATATAAAAAGATTGAAGTTGGTCTTAGATTTCTTTCAAAATAGCTTCTGTCAAAGCGGCCCGGTAAGCTAATCCCCCTGAGTTTCTCTCCAGCAATTTCTGTTTCAAAGAAGAAAGCTCTTCCAGAGTGAGAAGATTTACCTCACGAATCTCCCTGGTGTCTATGGGCTTTAGCTCTCCTGAGAGGTACTTAGCTGTGAAAACGTGCGAGGTCCAGAGCACTTTCTTGTCCTCATTGTTAAATGTCACTTTAGCCCGGAGAACATATTTTTCAAGCTCAAATTTTGTTCCGGTCTCCTCATAGCCTTCCCTGTGGGCGCATTGCTCAAAGCTTTCGCCGGGTTTCCATCCACCGCTGGGTAAACGATATAATCCTTTAGGATACCAGGGTTTGGCTATGACCACCACCTTATTGTCTTTAAAAATAGCTAAAGTTATATCCGAATCTCTGCCGTCTCTCATGCTCCCCAGAAGATTTTGGAATTCCCTCTGGTCCATGGCAAACTCCATCTCTTTTTCTCTGGGTTTGCCGTATCTTTTTTCTATCTTTTTGATCTGATCTTTCAGAGAGCGCATTAGAATCTATTTATGATGTGGCACCAGACAAAGGAATTCAAGCTTTTCATCTGAGGTGTTTTTAAATTGATGATGTTCATCTGGCGGGACGAAAATAACATCACCCGGTTTAAACGGAAACTCTTTTCCCTCAGACACCAATGTCCCTTGACCATCTTTTATGAAGACTTCGTGCTCCCATTCGTGCTTATGATAAGGGGTAAAGCCACCCGCCTCGATTTCAAATATTCTCATGGCGAAGTTGGGAGCGCCGTCCTTCTGGGAGATAACCCATCGTACTTTCACATCTTTGGCACCTTTCTCTTCAACCGGCTCTAAATTAACCTGCTGGTAGTTTTTTATAAACATATCACCTCCAAAATTTTACTAAAATTTAAAATTAAAAATTCAAAAGTCAAAATGAAAATTTTTGATTTCAAATGCAAGCTAACTGAATATTAAATAGTGACTGAAAACTTGTAGTTAGGATGATGTATTTAAGTACCAGCTATGGATTGGGCTAAGGTTTTTCTGAATTTTCTCCAGAAGCTTTTTCTTTTGATTAATTTCTCTTTTATCTCATCTGTCTTTTTTATCGTAGCCTGGTAACCTTTTTGAATACAAT
>JBARPA010000011.1:0-1531 GCA_049642665.1 Candidatus Zixiibacteriota bacterium | reverse complement strand
GCTTTATCCTCAGGATTAAATCGCCCGATTCCTGTTTTTCTATTTTTACCACCTCACCCACCCAATTAACATATTTCCCCGCATATTCTGAGAATAGCTCTTTTTTCTGAGAAACGCTGATCTGATCATTCCCCCCTATAAGGTTATGAAAATCATCAAAGGAAAGATAAATGATTTCGCTTTTAGGGGTTATGCTTTTATCCCGTGAAGGGAATTTGAATAAAATCACCAGCAAAGCGATTACTAATATTATAAGGGGAATTAAAATCCCCGTTCCCTTTCCTGAACCAAAGCGAGTTTCCTTACCTTCCATGGATTACTTTTATTCCTCTTCAATGAATTCTAAAAGCTTATACGCCAGGTTAGATCTGACCGACTTCAAAAATTCGTAATGCTCTTTTGCCTCCTCCTTTTTCCCCTCCTGGGCTAAAGTTCTTCCCAGAGCGTAATGCGCCTTGGGGTGCATTTTATTCAGGGCTAAAACATTTTTATATTCCTTTTTTGCCTCCTCATACATTCCCTTCTGGTAGTAAGCCTCTCCTAAATTCAGATGGGAGTTGATGTGATTGGGATCGATTTTGATTGCCTGTTTATAGTCCTGGATGGCTTTGTCATAATCGCCCTCTGCAAAGTATCTGGTTCCGGTTTTGAAATAGTCATCCGCCGTCTTTTTGGCGCAATGGAAGCTTAGCATAAGAAGAGAAATCAAAAAGACCAGCCCCAGGATCAGGACAACTTTTCTCATGGCTCCCTCCATTTTAAAAGTTTGTTCAACTTTTCATTCCCAGTTTTTTTCTAACATAAGGAATTAAGCCCCCCTCCTTCAAAATTGACATTAGAAAATCCGGCAATGGGGGGAAGGAAATCTTTTTATCTTTTACCCCTATCTCTCCAGCTTTATAATTTATGGTTATCTCTTCGCTCTCCTGAACCAAATCCAATGCCTCCTTGGATTCAACCACCGCCAGCCCCTGGTTGATGGCATTTCTGAAAAATATCCGGGAAAAGGATTTTGCCACCACACATTCTATGCCAGCATATTTCAAGGATGTGGCTGCCTGCTCCCGGGAGCTACCACATCCGAAATTAAATCCAGCGACTATCATATCACCTTTTTTGATCTTCTTTGGAAAATCTTTGTCCAATCCCTCCAGGGCATGTTTAGCCATCTCCTGGGGAACGATAATAGGCAGATATTTGCCGGGATAGATCACGTCTGTGTTGATATTGTCTTTTAATTTCCACACTCTGCCTTTTATCACTTCCATTATCTTCAGCTCCAGAGCTTTTTCAAAAACTCCCGGGGATCGGCTATCTCCCCTTTAATGGCTGTTACAGCGGCTGTTGCCGGGCTGGCCAAATAGACCTCTGATTCGGTCGATCCCATCCTTCCCCTGAAGTTCCGATTAGTGGTAGCCAGACAGCGCTCCCCGCTGGCTAAAATTCCCTCATGCGCGCCCAGACAGGGTCCGCATCCGGGATTTAAGACCACACAGTCGGCCTGCAGAAAGACCTTGATAATCCCCTTTTT
>JBARPA010000010.1:0-1591 GCA_049642665.1 Candidatus Zixiibacteriota bacterium | reverse complement strand
CGCGTGGTATGGATGTGTCTACAGTGAAGCGGTTTGGTTCGGTCACTGTCCCATCCAAATCTTCCGGCTTTAAATCATATTGAACCCACAGGGGGATCTTGAGTCTTCCGTCCTGAGCTAAAACGTACCCCTGACGTGCTCGCTCATAAACGACCTGTGGTTTGCCAAGGCGTAGGTGACGAGCTGCATAACGGCGCTGCGCAGAGGTTAAAGTTAAGGTAGGATCGGCCAGAGGATCTGCAACCTCTGCTTCAAGTTCCGCTTCGGGGATATCTCCACGGTAACGTCTTACAAATGTCTGGTAAATCCAGCCTGTTTGTCCAGTAGTAACCAGTTCCACGTGGTAGTAGCCATTCTGTTTTCCACCCTCATCCAAAAGCCATAGCATGGTTCCTGGCTCAACCCGTTCACGAACCACAGCTTCCCGAACTGGTTCCTCCTTTACAGTAACTGAACGAACAACTTTAACGTAATCTGGATAAACAGTGGTGACAGACAGACAGATTAAAAAAACAATAGAACACAAGATAGAACATATTTTCATTTCCGCTCGCCTCCCCTCAGAACATCCCCTTTCAGTGTTTCCTCTTTTAGAGCCCCGGCTGCGCGGGCTATACGCTTTTCGTCCAATCTTTCCCGCTCCGCAGTACTCATGAAGCCCATAACATCTTTGAAAAGCTTAATTGCGGCCTTACTACCTCCGGCAACAATGAACCCGGTAACCACTAATCCAAATGGGGTCACCTTCTCTTTGACGAAGATAATACTCAAAGCGTCGAACTGCCAAATCCAACAGACGACAACCCCTGCGGCAACAGCCAAAATCTCTTTTAAACCTTTGTCCTTGGCATACCTTATAAATAGACGGCTTTCGAATACCACTGACAGTGCCCTTTCTATAAGGAATGCCATGACCACGACAGCGACCAGAACCTCAAAGACTCGCCCCCCATCCAATACAAATAGATTTGGATCCATTACGGTTCCTCCTTTCGTTATGTTCATTCATTAGCTATATACTGCACAATGCTATCCGGCTAAAGTGCATATATTTCTTTGAGCCGAAACCAGCGAATACCTGAAACATCAAACGCATCCACCGTGATCATACCTTTCTCTTTCTGCGATGAATAGGCTTTGATGATGCCTCGGAAACCGAAAACCCCGCTTCCCGTTTTCCACCACTCAAGTCCCCATCGTTTAGGTGTAGTATAATCACTGGGATCAGGACCCCAATTGTTCCCCATGCTGATCCAGAAGTTCGGACCCCACTGAAATTCATGCAACCAGGTCTGGTTGACGACCACGATGTCCGTTAGCGGATCAATAATCTGAAACACTGCCATGAACATCGGCTTGGGAAGATCCATCAGATCGGGGGATGCTTTAATGTCCATGATGAGGGTTAGGGCATCTCCGAACGGATCAAAGAGCGTTGCATTTTCTCCCCTCTGATTTTTTGTCTGTATTCTTTCTATTTTAAGTTCCAACATCGTCAGTTTGCCTCCTTTCTTCCCCGTTTCTTATTGCTGGAGAGGTTTATCGTGCTACTAACTTATTATTTTTAATAATTCACCTATCAGTTTTGCAC
>JBARPA010000009.1:0-18413 GCA_049642665.1 Candidatus Zixiibacteriota bacterium | reverse complement strand
GTTCCCCTCTCCTTATAAGGAGAGGGGATAGGGGAGAGGTAGTTGAAAAGAGCAGGACTCTATGTTTGGCTGCCCGTTTTACAGATTTGAAATCATGGGCGAGGTAGGCTCGCCCTTTTTACTTAATAGGTATTGACAAAGACTATGTTTCTATTTATTATAAATTTACAGAATTCAATATTAATAAATTATGGCTCAGAAAGATTATTACAAAATCTTAGGGGTTGCGGAGAGCGTATCTGCAGATGAGATAAAGAAAACCTATAGAAGACTTGCTAAGAAGTATCATCCAGATGCTAATCCCGGAAACAAGGCTGCTGAGGAGAAATTCAAGGAGATCTCCGAGGCTAACGAGGTTTTGAGCAATCCCCAGAAAAGAAAAGAATACGATCAACTAAGGAAATTCGGCGCAGGTGGTCCCCGTGGATTTGAGGGATTCGATTTCGAGGGATTCAGAAGAGGAACCGGCAGGACCTTCAGTTTTGAAGATTTGGGTGGCCTTGGTGGTTTCTCAGATCTTTTCAGCTCCTTTTTCGATCGGGGCGAACGCTCAAGACAGAAAAGATGGAGTGCTCAAAAAGGTCAGGATTTCTATGCTGAGATCGAGATTCCCTTTGATCTTGCCATCTCCGGTGGAAAGTATACTTTTGAGATAAGAAAGGAAGATACCTGTCCTGTGTGTCATGGCTCAGGTGCTCAACCCAGTTCGAAAATTACAACCTGCCCGGAATGCGGTGGAAGTGGAATGGTCTCCTTTTCCCAGGGAGCATTTGCCATTCAGAGACCCTGTCCCCGCTGTTTTGGAAAGGGGAAAATAGTCACCCAACCCTGTTCCACCTGCGGCGGATCAGGTGAGGTTATCACTCCCAAAAAGATCGCTATCAAGATCCCTCAGGGCGTGGAGCACGGATCCAATCTCAGGCTCAAGGGCCAGGGTCAGCCAGGAATTGCAGGAGGTCCCCCAGGTGATCTGATCATTAAGATCAACATCAGTACACACCGATTTTTCGAAAGAAAGGGCGCCGACGTATTCTGCAAAGTCCCTATTAACATCGCGCAAGCGATGCTGGGAAGTAAAATCAGGGTGAGAACTATCGACGGAAAAGTTGATCTTAAGATTCCTTCGGGAACCCAGTCCGGCAATAAATTTAGATTAAAAGGAAGAGGAGTGGAGATGAACGGAATTAAGGGGGATCAATATGTTGAAGTATATGTGGAGATTCCCAAGAGAATGACCTCAAAGCAGAAAAAGATGATGGAGGACTTGGCTAAAGACATAGGATTAAAATATTAGTGAAAAGTGGAGAGTAGAGAGTAAAGAGTAGAGAGTAAAAAGTGGAGAGTAAAGTATAAAAGGGAGATGATTAATATGGCTAAGCAGGTTTCCAAGAGCCACTTTGTTTTGATACCAAATATTGAGAGTAAAGAGTTCGCCATTGGAGACTTTTCCTTTAAACAAGGAGGGCTCCCGTGGTTAGATGAATGCAACGATTTAGAAGAAAGGGACCTACTCAAAGCAACTGTCAAAATGGTTCAGAACGAAGGTCTTTCCTCTGTGGGTTCTTTCTTATACTGTTTTTCTGATCTCAAAGGTTTGAGCAGAAACGAAATATTCCTTAAGGTGAGAAAGGTAATGGCATTATTACGATTTGCTGCTTTTGAAGAGGGTCTAGGATTAAGTGTTGAAGACCTGAGCAGTTTCGTTTTTCAGGTAGTAAAATCGGATGATGAGTCACCGGAAACAAGATACTGGTTAAACGATGTGCTAACTGGTGATGGTTTTTTCGCACCTGGATTTCCGAACGAGAGCCTCATTATGAACTATCCCCATGCTATATTTTACCTTGATGACCACTATCTGATAAAGAAATATAATGAAAATTACATAGAGGATAAATACATAAGTGCTATCGAATGGTACAATAGAACTTTTGAACAAAGTTCTGACATCGTGGAGAATATGATAAAGCTGGCGGTTGCGTTCGAAAAGATGCACCCACTTAAAACCAGCGATAAATCAAAAGAATTTGGACGATGGCTGTTCGAAAGATTTGATTCTAAAGATGCAGAAACATGGGGTAAGGATTTCTATGAAACAAGGGGTGCAATCCTACATGGCAATGAATTCTACGACTATCCCCGAGAACAGGAAAAGAACAAACCACAGAAAGGAAAGAAATGCATCTATTGGAGAAATCCTGAAGGAAATACAGATTACACAAGTCATGCTTCAATTGGGCGTGAAATATTCAAGTTCTTGCTAAGAGAAGAGATTCTGGGTGAAGAAGTGAAAGACAAGATTATTGCTGAAAGAATAAAGCATGACTTCATAGAAAATCTGTTGGTACCAAACGAGGTTCGTTATCAGAAATTGAAAGAATTAGTTGATAGTGGTATATTATTTGGTGAGGAACACTTAAATTTGATTTCTGATCTAAAATATAATGATTTTACGGGGGATAAAGAGACGATATTTTCACTTCTTGAGTATTACTTAGAAAAATTGGATGAACTGTTGCCAATCCTCAAAGACAAAACTGGTCCAATAAGGGATCTGATGTATGAAAACAATAGGAAACTATTCCCTACAATATCATCTTTGTCTAAACAGATAGAACTACATTACACTAGGGTAGGAAAAACCCTTGTACTGGACGAAAAAACAACCAAGTTGCATATTTTGTCCCGTCTTTTTCAGATTGTTGCTACATGTCTAAGTCAAATATTCTGGAGGGAGGTATTAGGTGAGGGCAAGGAGTGAGAGTAAAGAGTGAAAAGTGAAGGACCTAATTTTGTTGAGTAGAAATTCTTTTAGTAGAACGAATTCCCGCTATAACTGAGTCTTTCTTAATAACACTATAGTCTAAATCTTCCCATAAAAAAGTAGACAAATGTTGTCTCCATCATCCCGTAATTAATTCAAAATGACAAATAAATTTCGATCACTAACTAAAGCTATAAATTTCTCTTCAGAGGAGGTGATTAACCACAGGATAATTAAGTGCCAGCTACATTTGGGGGATGATTTTAAAACTTTGGAAACCTTAAACCTGGAGTGAACTGAGATGAAAAAGATTACTTTCTTGATGGTGGTTATTGTTGCTGCTCTTTTGATGTCTTCTTTGGCCTTTGCTCAGACCTACGAAAAGGTGATAAAGATGAGTGAAGGCACGGGCGAAGGAATGCACAAGGGATGTAGCCAAATGGGCGACGTTAAAATTGAAAAGATGGTAAAATCCTGCGGGTCCAATCCCGGCATGATGATGAAGTGTGGTGAGATGGGTCACGGAGCGATGGGAGGCATGTGTGGGGGAATGGGTTGTGGAACAATGGCGAGTGGCTGTTCTGGCAAGTGTGGTTCGGGAGAGAAAATGGAACGATGCAAGCAGGGGTTTATGCTCTGCTGCCCGGAAGAGTTGGGGCTAACAGATGAGCAGGTTGCCTCTTTGAAATCCATCAAGATGAATTTTATGAAGGACGAAATCCAGAGAGAGGCAAATTTGAAACTGGCTAAGCTGGAATTGAAAGAGCTTATGGCCACCGACAAACTGGACCTAGCCAAGGTCGAAAAAAAGATCAAAAGCATTGCTGCCATGAAGGCCGATGCGAAAATCGCATGTCTCAAGTCTTGCGAGAAGGCTAAAGGTATCCTCACTCCTGAGCAGATGGAAAAGTGTAAGGGACAACATAAGAAGATGAAGGGGATGTGAGGGGAGTATAGAGTAGAGTGAAAAGTAAAGAGTAAAAAGTAAAGAGTATAGAGAAAAACAAAAAATCACCTCAGTTTGAAAAAGCTGAGGTGATTTTCTATTAGTCTCAGAGCTTATCTCAAAGATGTTGATAAAGAATCTTGATCGTAGTAAGTCTAACTAAGGATGAATGTCAAACCTATTTTCCTTTGCCCGCTAATTTTTTACTCTTGACGAACGCCCAGATCGCTTTTGTCATCTCGGAGGGAGCTAAGGCTTTCTTTCCAAAAACCTCCTCCACTGTCTCCTTCCTTCCTGCGAAGGAAATCTTGTACCCACCAAATGCAACTTTCTTAGCTTTCTTCTTGGCTGGCATTTTCTCACCTCCTTTTGGGGTTTATGTTTTTATACCTTTTCATGGCTCAATTATAATACCTTCCTCGTTTTATGTCAATGAAAAAATTAGGTGATTTAAGTATATTTTTAGTGGGTTGGGAACCTGTCATATGGTGGAAATATCTGTAATTGCTTGATTCATCGAGCAAATTTGTAGTTTGCCTGTTTATACGCAGCTCGAAGAGTCTTGACGACATCTTGACGATCGGCTCAAAAGACGCTCCATAAATGGGGTAACTACGAAAGAAAAACGTTCAATGAATGGGGTAATTACAATGATTCAGCAATCCAAGCTACCGTTGTCATCCGGATCACCGGGTGAGGGCCCACCTTTGAAAAGATAGTTCACTATATAAACAGCATCGATGATATCAACTGTATCATCACAATTGACATCTCCGGCCTGCATGGGATCTGGTGCCGGACCACTCTTGAACAGATAATTGATTATATATACCACATCGGAGATGGTTACCTCCTGATCTCCGTTGGCATCCCCGACAAAATCGCAGGAATCACCAACACCGTCTCCTTCGGAATCGGTTTGGTCAGGATTATTTACATGGATGCAGTTGTCACAACTGTCACCCACAAAATCTGAATCGCTATCCTCCTGCTTGGGATTGAATATTTCCAGGCAAATGTCACAGCTGTCACCGACTGCATCTCCATCTGTATCTTCTTGTCCGGGATTATAGTGGTGGGGACAGTTGTCGTAGCCGGCTACGATTTCATCCTCATCTGAATCATCTACAAATTCAAACAGTGCAAGAACTATATGCGCGGTGCCATCCCAGGTTTGTCCGTTGGTCAGAACAACAACAGCAGAACTATCCATAGGGATATAGCCCATAAATGTGGTTACTCCATACCAGCCGCCGGTATGATACCATAATAATGTGTCGCCGACTCCTTCCCCTATCCAGCTAAGGCCCATATAAACATACGGAGAGATTTCACGTTGAACTGAGGTCATCAATTCGACTGTGGTGCTATCCAGAATTCTAACATCCTCTATCTGACCGCTCTGCATGAAAGCGATAAGGAAGCGAGCTATCTGAAGCGTGCTGGAATAAAGCTGGCCGCAGGGATAGTAGGGAACGCCAAAATACCCATAGGGGATGAAATTTCCCCCCTTATAGTAATAAGGCATGGCTGTGTTATTGGTGTCCAGGTCATCCAGAAACCAGAAGGTTTCATTCATCTCCAATGGAGTGAAAACCGAATCGTCACACCACTGGTCAAAGGTCTCGCTGGTTATCGTTTCCACTAAATATCCAGCCAGTGCAAATGCCACATTGCTGTAATCCCACTCAGCACCCGGAGGAAAAATATTATAATTGACGTAAGCCTGATAATAGACTCCTCCCGGAGCCAGATATTGCTCCAGAAACCAGCCCAGGTCCATGGGGGACTCGCCATCCCAGGTTTCAACTGAGAACAATACATCCTAGTTATCGTTGATGCTTGAGGTATGAGTAAGAAGCATCCTGAAGTTGATCACAGAATCCGGGAAATTTGGATTAACCACAACGAATGGAAGATAATCGTTGATATCGTCATCCAGATCGAAAAAACCCTCCTGGTAAAGCTGCATCAAAGCCGTGCCGGTGTAGGGCTTGGATACCGATGCCAGTTTGAAAACCGTGGTGTCCGCAACCTGAATGCTGTCCTCAAAATTAGCCCAGCCGTAGGCGCCGGTCCAGATTACCCGGTCATCCTTTACCACGCAGGCAGCCACTCCGGGGATATGGTAAGAATCCATGGTGTTTACAATAAAAGAATCCAGCTGGGTGGTATCAAAAGCTGTGAAAGACATATCCGGTGATAATTCCAATTTAAAAGGTGGTTGTATGGCGGGTTTTGTATTAGCTAAAATTCTGGTTGAAAAAGGAATCAGAATGATAAAAGAAACCAATCCCAGAATCAACAAAAGCTTTACTAACTCTTTCATATCACTATCACCCGGATGTAAAAAAACTTTCATATCTTTTTATTCGACAAATCCATATTTAATAAAATAGGCGGATTTTTAATTAACTTTGTTTCGTTTTTAAAGAAAACGGTCTATTGCAAGCAGTATTTGATAAGAAAAATCTATGGACTTATAAAAACGTTACCGAAATTATCGCAGAAAATTGCGAGACCCACTCTCTTAAATATTCAATTTCGCAACATTTTGCGGGAGAACATAAAGGGGTTCGAGGTTAATCCCTGGTTTTTCAAGGTCTTAGTTTGTCAAATTCAATCCCCAAAATGGGCACAGTTTTTGTTTAATACCATTCAAATGATTGTGTTGTCTATTCGGTTAAAAATCAAGGAGTTAAATCGAAATAATATCTTGACAAAATCTATTTTTTATTTAACTTAAATTATGAAAATTATAAATCTCACCTCTGCAAGAAGGTATGATTGCGAACAAAAGAGGTTTCTACTAAATTCGAAAAGTTTTTCAATTATTCTGTTTGTGCCATCATTTCGATCCTGGGCTTTCTGGTTCTTTTGAATGCTTTCAATATCGATCCCAGGTTTCGTATTATATTTGGATGGTTAATACTGGGTTACGGAATTCTGAGATTTTTGCTCATGTGGTTCAAATATAGAAATGAGAAATGAAAAATAAAGATTTAGTATTAAAAAAAATCTTGACATTCAGGAAAGCTTATGTATAATAAGTATTTAAATTTTCCGAGTAGACGGATGAAAAATAAACTCCACAGATTGATAACCACCTCTAAGTTTTCTCATCTTATAATCCTCTCCTGTCTGATTCTCTTTTCCCCCATGATAGCCGGATGTCAGGATTTAAACTCTGGAATGGAGGCCTATGAAAAGGGTGAATATGATAAGAGCATCCAGATCCTGCAGGAATATCTTAAGAACGAACCCCAGAATGTCGAGGCTCGCTACTTTTTAGGCAATGCTTTCTTTAAGAAAGGCCTCTTGGATCAAGCTCAAAAGGAGTACGAAGAAGCCCTTGACCGGGATTCCAAACATCCCCTGGTCATCTATCAGTTAGGCCTGGTTCATATCAAAAAGAAAGAATATGAAAAAGCCAAAGAGATGTTCCAGCGGGGATTGAAACTAAAAAAACAGGACGCGCTTTTCCATAATGGAATGGGATTGCTGCAGATGGAACAGGGGGATTTAACCCAGGCTGATTTGAGCTTCAGATTAGCCCTTGCTGATGATCCGGAGAATCACGAGTACCACAAAAACCTGGGAGATCTCTACCTCAAAAAAGAGGTTATCCCACTGGCCATTGATTCTTATATGGAGGCATTGACCCTGGATTCCACATTAGCCGATGTACATTACAATCTGGGTGAGGCCTACTTTTTAAATCGTGATTTCAACAGTGCGGTGAAAGAGTTCAAGGCTGCCATCAAACTCGATCCGGCTTACAAAGTGGCTTTTCTCAGGTTGGGGGATATGTATATGATAGATAGAAAGCACTTTACTGAAGCAGCTGTGATGTATGAGGAATATTTGAAATTTGATGATAAAAACAGCGAAGTCTTTTTTAGTCTGGGAAAGGCTTATTTCTACCTGAGACAGTTGGATAAGGCAATCGAAAATCTGGAGAAATCCAAAGAGCTTGATCCCCAGAATGATGAGGTTTATCATTATTTAGGAATGGCTTATCAGGATAGCAAGGAGTTGAGTAAAGCCCTGGAAGCTTATAATCTATATGTTGAACTGCACCAGAACGAAAATCCCGATGATTGGGATGAAAAGGATGCAGAGTTCTGGATGCGTAAGGGTAGAGCTCATTTAGCTTTGGGCGACTCGGTTAATCTGGCTTTGGGTTCTGAGTCTTTGAACAAGGCAGTGGAGCTGGATTCAACTATGCTCTCAGCCTTCGCCTCTTTGAGTTATACCTACTACAAACAGGAAAAATACGAGGAAGCCATTCCTCTATTTCTGACCAAGATCGAATTGGATTCCGCCAACAGTTTCAATCCCTTGGTTTATCTGGCTTATTCCTATATAGGTTTAGAAGAATTTTCCAAGGCTGTGGATCCGTTATTAAAAGCCCTCGAAATTCAACCAGAAAATACAGATGTAAGAAAAACCCTGGCTCGAGTTTACTTTTCTCAGGAGAATTATAAAGAAGCCACAGAGCAATACAAACTGATTCTCCAAAATGCCCCTGAGGAGTGCGAGATGGTAGCAGCTTATGGATATTCCTTAATGAGAATGGAGAACCCAGCTGAGGCAATCTCCCCCTTGAGAAAGGCAGTCAAATGCTATCCCAATGATATCAGTTATATGTTGCTTTTAGCTCAGGCCCTGGAATTAAGAAAGGATCTGGATGGTGCCTATAAATGGTATATGGAGGTACTCAAAAGGGATCCCAGAAACCAGGCAGCCAGTGACGGAAGGGATAGAATAGATATGCAAAGGTATTAACAAATTTCAATATAAATTTCGTATTAATTTTAAATCGTATAGATTAAGAGGTAAGATAAATGGAAGAAGGAAAAAAAGAATCGAAAGAAAAAGAGGTGGATCGCTATCAGTATATAGGTTTCGATGTCTATCCCGGAAAGACCAAAGAGTTCTGGAAATCAGTGCAGGAGAAAAAAACCTTTCTGGAGAAAACCAAAAAGGGAAGAAAAAGGGAGGAACAGGATAACAGCTTGGTCTATGTAAATATCTTTACCCAGTTTGAAAAAGCGATTATTTCTATCTCCTCATTAATCATAATTGTCTGTTTCTTTTTACCCTGGTTTGCACTTGAAAAGGGGAGCATAGTTTTTAAATATAGTGGGCTGGGCTATATTTTGAATTTCGGATTTTTGTCTAACTTCTCAGCTTTATCCGGAGGATTGGCTGGTTTATTTATCACCCTTTTGCTTATCACTTTGATTGCATCATTCCTGGCAGGTATTGGAACTCTTTTCTTTCTTTACAAAAAGGTTAATCCCCTTGAGAGATATTACAGAAGCTTGAAAAGGATGCTTATTTTTAATTATCTTCCCATAGTTTTATGGATCATTGTTTTAATCATAGCCATCATCGGATTTCCTTCTCCTTTTGGTAGTGCTTTTGGAGTGAAGGAAATCACAGAGAATTTCAGTTTTATCAGTTTCGTGACAGCGACCAGTTTTGGAATGTGGATCACCATCGCTTGCTTGATCATAAATGTCTGGAAAGTGAATGATCTATAGTGCGATTTGCAAAAAGGAGGTTTGGATGAGTTGATCTGAGCTTTGAAATAGCTTTTGGAAAACTAAAACCTAAAATTAAGGAGGAATATTAAGTGAAACAATCTGTCTTTGTAAGCCTGGTGTTTATTGTATCTCTGGTGGTGGGTGTCATCATCTGGCGCCAGCTTCCTGTTTATCTACAGGAGGGCGGACCCCTGGTGTCGATTCTAATTGCACTCACGGTTATGCTTTTGTGCTTTATTCTGGAGCGTTTGTTCACTCTGAGAAAAGCCAGGGGAAAGGCTTCCATTCAGGCTTTCTTTAAGAACGTGATTCAGCTGGTTAGGGACGGGAACATGGAGGAAGCCATTGCTGCCTGTGATAAGCAAAGAGGTTCTCTAGCCAATGTTTTGAGATCGGGTATCGAGCGGTACAAGCAGGTTTCCGAAATCGAACCCAATCCAGAAAAGAGATTGGCCGAGACCCAAACCGCCATTGAGGAAGCTAATGCTCTGGAGGTTCCCCTTCTGGAACGGAACCTGATTGTTCTCTCCACTATCGCTTCAATTGCTACCATGGTGGGACTTTTAGGAACCACCATCGGTATGATTCGAGCTTTTGCAGCTACGGGACACCGAGTGGGCGGAGTTATTGATGCTCAGCAGCTGGCTGTTGGAATCTCTGAGGCTCTGGTGAATACCGCAGGAGGTCTGTGGAACGCTATTATAGGGATTGTTGCATATAACTTCTTCGTGAACAAAGTTGACGCCTTCAACTACACCATGGATGAAGCCACCTATGAGGTGATTCAACTTCTCAAAAGCAAGGAATCAGAAAAAGCTGCAGCAAACTAACCTATAAGGAGCTTTTTTTATGCTCAAAAGAATGAAAAGAAGAGTCGCCATCAGGATCGATATGACCCCCATGGTGGATATCGCCTTTTTGCTGTTGATTTTCTATATGGCCACAACCACCTTTAAACCACCTGAACACAAATCTGTGAACATACCCACCTCACACTCCGAGATTAAACTTCCTGAGAGTAATCTCATGACCATCACCATTACCAAAGAGGATAGCGTTTTTGTTGATTATATCATCTCCAGGAAAAAGACGGTGGTGGATGAGGAAACCGGTAAAGAAACAGAAATCACTGTGCCGGACCGGATTTATGAGGAAGCTGATCTTCAAAACATATCTCAGGTTATAACCAGGATGCGAATTAGCGATGCCGCTGCCCGGACAATACCTTTGATA
This sequence comes from Candidatus Zixiibacteriota bacterium, assembly GCA_049642665.1. GTDB lineage: Bacteria > Zixibacteria > MSB-5A5 > MSB-5A5 > SM23-73-2 > CAYURP01. The sequence continues at coordinate 7,918 of JBARPA010000009.1, read as the reverse complement.
ATCAAAGCGGATGAAGAGGTGACTTACGGAACCATGGCCACTCTAATGGATGCTTTACAGGGAATAAACATTAACAAGTTCAGTTTGGTCACTGAGATGGAAACAGAGCAATTAGAAGAGGAAACCGAATCCGAAGAGATATAAACGTGTATGTAATCTAAAACGTATTTATTTAGGAGTGATAAATTATGGGCGGAACCGAAGTAGAGGTAGGCGGACCAGGAAAAAGAGAGTTTAAAAAAGGTGCCTCCGGTTTCAAAAGAGCCAAAAGAAGAATCGGAATAAGAATAGATATGACCCCCATGGTGGATATCGCCTTCTTGCTTCTGATATTTTACATGGTTACCACGGTGTTCAGCATGCCTCAAGCCATGGAGATAAGTATGCCACCGGATAAGGATGCTTCTGTTCCCATTGCAGAATCCAAACTTCTGACCATTAGATTGGATGGGGACGAAAATCTCTTTTGGAACATGGCCCGGGAAACCCCCCAACCATTGGAATTTGACTCCTTAAGAGCTCTACTTTTGAGAAAGAATGAGGAACAGCCCAAGTTGGTAACTCTGATCAAGATAGACAAAGGAGCTCGCTTTGTTAAGATGGTGGACGTGATCGACGAAATACAGATTGTGGAGAGGCATTTTAAAGAAACCGACTCTAAGTTTAGCTATCGTTTCAGCCTTACTCCTTTTTCTGAATATGATAAAAGGGTGATGGCTGAATATAAGAAAAAGGTTGGAGGTGGTTAACCATGAAAAACCCAAGCACCCCAGAAGTAACCATCCCTTATGGGGCCTTTGAGCTTAAAAGGGCTTATCAGAAGAATTTAGGTATGGCCATATTGATTGCCGGGTTATCTTTCCTGGGCATTACCGGTTTGGTTCATTTGTATTTTGCCCTTACAGCAGAGGAGGAGGTAGTAGCTACCCGGGTTGTCAGGATAAGGACATTGTCAGAATTAGGAGCCCCTCCATCTATTTCCAAGACCCAGGTTCCTCAGCTGGCAGTGGCTCAGCCCCAGATCGCAGCAGCTCCTAAGGTCGGTATTCCCAAGGCCGTTCCGGATGACGAGGCTCCTGAGGAGGTGACTATCGCTACCCAGGCCGAGCTGGGACAGCTCTCCGATCTGAAGGCAGGTATTTTAGGTGAGGGTGGTGGGGGTGATTCCATTGCCATCGAGATCCCGGAGGAGGAGTATCTTCCACCCCCAGATGAATTTGTGCCTTTTGATGAGCTGCCCGCTCCCATAAATCCCGGTAGACCACCTTATCCGGAGTTGGCAAGAAAGGCTGGAATCGAGGGAACAGTGTGGGTCAAGGCTCTGGTGGATAAACGCGGCAAGGTCAGGGATGCGCTTGTTGTTAAGGAGTCAGGTGCTAAAGCTGGTTTTGAGGAAGCATCACTGCAGCATGCCTATACCATCACATACAAACCGGCTATAAGCAATGGGCAGCCTATCGCTGTGTGGGTGACTTACCCGGTTCATTTCAAACTGGGAAATTGATCCTTCAAATCATTAGAGTTGGAAAATAGGATCCAAAAGGCTCTCTTTATAAAAGTATGTATTCTGGAATGAGGCAGTTCAGATATAAAACTGCCTTTTCTTTTATCTGCAAAACCAAAAGGAAAAGGTAGGTTTATGGATTTAGGTATCTTGGCATGTTTGGTGGGCATCCTGGGATTGGCTTTTGCTTTTGGATTATTTCTTAACATATTGAAAAAATCACCTGGGGATCAGACCATGAGGGAGCTCTCCGCGGTTATCCATCGGGGAGCCATGGTTTTTCTGAGAAAAGAATATTCCATCTTACTAATTTTCATTCTTATAGTTTTCCTTTTGCTATTCTGGAAGATCGGGAGATGGACTGCGCTTGCCTATCTGTCCGGTGCTTTTTGCTCCATGCTGGCTGGATTTTTAGGGATGAGTGCAGCCACCCGGGCAAATGTACGCACAACCCAGGCGGCAAGAGAATCCGGACAGGCTAAAGCTCTCTCGGTTGCTTTTTCCGGCGGTGCGGTTATGGGGATGTCTGTGGCCAGCCTGGGTCTTCTGGGATTGGGTATCTATTATTATTTCTTTAAGGATATAAATCCAGCCGTTTTGGTCGGATTCTCCATGGGAGCATCCTCCATTGCCCTTTTTGCCAGGGTAGGAGGTGGGATTTTTACTAAATCCGCTGATGTGGGTGCTGATCTGGTAGGTAAAGTTGAGGCTGGGATCCCCGAGGATGATCCTCGAAATCCTGCAGTTATTGCGGACAACGTGGGGGATAACGTAGGAGACGTAGCTGGTATGGGAGCCGATCTCTTCGAATCCTATGTGGGGTCGGTGGTGGCATCAATTGCCATAGCTGCCTCCGGAGCAGCTTATGCGGAACTGAGCATGGCCTATATGTCCCTGCCCCTGTGGATCATATTGGCGGGCATTTTTGCCTCCATTCTGGGTATCCTCTCGGTTAAGCTTTTCATCAGTATGAATCCAGCCGCCGTCCTGAGAATCGTTACCTATGTGGCTGCGGTCTTGCTATTGATCGCCACTTACATCATAATCAGACAGATTAACCTGCCCCTGCGCATCTTCTGGGCCATTTTTGCAGGAACCATGGCTGGAATTGTTATGGGTGGTTTGACTGAATATTATACCTCCTCTGCTCCCATCAGAAAGATAGCCGGAGCATCTGAGACCGGGGCTGCCACTAACATCATCACCGGGATTGCTGTGGGTATGGAAAGCGTGGCCTTTCCCATCCTGACGATCTGTGCAGCTATATTTGTGGGATATAAACTGGCTGGCCTTTATGGTATTGGCATTTCAGCTGTAGGAATGCTTTCCACCATCGGGATCACCATGTCGGTGGATGCCTACGGACCCATCGCTGACAATGCCGGAGGAATCTCCGAGATGTCTGGTCTGGGACCCAAAGTGAGAAGTATAACTGACCGACTGGATTCCTTAGGTAATACCACAGCTGCCATTGGAAAAGGCTTTGCCATAGGTTCGGCGGCATTAACAGCTCTGGCCTTGTTCTCCGCCTATTCCACGGCGGTTAAGCTGGAATTGATTAATCTTCTTAAACCCGAGGTGGTGATCGGGTTTTTCATTGGAGGAGTTTTGCCATTTGTGATCGCCTCTTTAACTATGAGCGCGGTGTGCAGAGCTGCTTTTAAGATGGTCCGTGAGGTAAGACGCCAGTTTAAGGAAATTCCGGGTTTGATGGAGGGAAAAGCCAAACCGGATTCAGAAAGATGTGTGGCCATCTCAGCTGAAGCAGCTTTAAAGGAGATGATTCTGCCAGGACTTCTGGCAATACTTGCTCCTATAATCGTAGGGTTGGGACTGGGCAAGGAGGCTTTGGGTGGGCTTTTGGCCGGCGCCACTCTGACCGGAGTGCTTTTGGCATTGATGATGGCCAATAGCGGTGGAGCCTGGGATAACGCTAAAAAATTCATCGAGGCTGGAAATTTCGGTGGAAAAGGCTCACCAGCTCATAAGGCTGCAGTTGTGGGTGATACTGTGGGCGATCCTTTCAAGGATACCTCAGGACCCTCTATGAACATTCTGATCAAGCTCATGGCCATGGTTTCTCTGGTTTTAGCCCCACTATTTATATAAAATGAATATCTTCTGTATTTTGTGGATTTGTCCTGATAATTATTGCTCTAAAGAAAGATAAAGACAAAGTTCTGTTTTCACCCGAAAATCTTAAGTCCTGAACACGTATATTAATTAGCATAAATTATGAAATCTTATTTATTGATTTTTGCAACATTTTTTGCTTAATTTCGTCTAATTGAAATGATAACACGTAACAAAGGAGCAACAGATGGAGGAAAGATTAAGCTCTGTTCCTGAGGAAAAAGCAACTATGTATGGATTCTCCAAGGTATTTAATACCTATTTTGAGCCCAGAAAGGTCTTTGGATTTTTGAAGATCAAACCCACCTGGCTGGTACCATTCATCATCTTTGTGGTTTTAGGCTTGGTGACCACTTGGTTTATGCACCCCCTGAGGATGAAACAGGTAATCACAAATATCGAGGAGAATGAAAGGTACACTGAGGAACAAAAAGAGGTGATAATAGAGAGGATTGGTACAAGTGATCGCCCACCTATCTATCAGATAGGTGTAATACCTCTTTTTATACTCGGATATTTAATTCTCTTTTCTGGAATCCTTTTCTTTGTCTTCAGTGTGCTATTAGGAGGTGATTCCTCATTCAAAAGGGTCCTTTCAGTTTTTTCCTATTCCACCTTAATAGCCATCCCTCAGTCCATAGTCCATTTACCCCTGGCTTTTGCCAAACAAACAGCTGATGTTAATACTAGTTTAGCCATCTTTCTTTCAACCGAAGCTAAAGGAACCTTTTTCCATAGTGTGCTGAAAGGTTTTGATATCTTCACCCTGTGGCAGGTGATAGTGTTATCCATAGGATTGGCAGTGATGTATAACTATACCACCAAAAAGAGCTTCACCGTGGTTTTAATTCTCTGGGTGCTTCTGATTGTGGTAGGCGCGGGACTTTCCGGTCTTTTTGGTGGGATGCTCGGGCTTGGATAAAAAGGAGGTTTTAAATGAGAATTCATAAAATAGCCATCGTATTTTTAATAATTTTCCTGTTCTTATCCCAGTTAGTTCTGGCTCAGCAAATTCCCACAAAAGGAGTATTGAGCATTGACGAGTGTATCAAGATAGCTTTAAAGAACAACTACCTGGTTCGATCCTCCTATGAGGGGCATCGTGCGGCTGAAGCGGAGGTGGTGAGTGCCAGATCAAGGCTTTTGCCCAACATCTCCACATCTGCTGGGTGGACTCGCTATGATGAGGAGAGATTCATCTATACCGAGGGTATAAACCCGTATTATTCTCGAGACTTCTATAACTATGGTTTGCGTTTAAATCAATCCATATTTAATGGAGGCTACAACTGGGCAAATTTAAACAATGCCCGAGCTAGAGAGAAGGGAGCCTATTCCGATTACAAGCTTTCTCAACAGGCTGTCACTTTGCAGATAAAGCAGGATTGCTATGAGCTGCTTAAGGCGAAGACTCTGCTGGATGTTCAAAGGGATGCGGTGAAAAGATCAGAGGAGCAGATAAATATGGCTAAAGCCAGATATGATCTGGGTTCTGCATCGTTGTCTGATTATCTCAAGGCTAAGGTTCAGCTGGGGAACGACAATCTGGCTCTTATTACAGCGGAAAATAGTCTGAAGTTGGCTCAGGCAAATCTGAACAACGATCTGGGAATGGATCTGGATCCTCCAGTGGATGTGGCTGCGGAATTGGAATATCAGAAACTGGATCTGGACGTAGATCAGGTAATCAAGCAGAAATTAGAGGTGCATCCCGAAATCAAAAAGGTAGAATCTCAGGTGAGCCAGGCCAAATCAATCGTCACTATGGCTCGAAGCGCTCTTCTGCCCTCCGTGTCTTTCAGCAGCAGCTATTCCTGGAGTGACGCCAAAACACCTGACAGCTGGTCAGGCTGGAAGATGAATGATTCCTGGAGAGTAGGTATAACTGTTGGTCTGAACATTTTTGATGGATTTCAGAGTCTGGGCAATATTCAAAGGGGAAAAGCTAGCCTGAGATCCACTGAGGAAAGCTTCAAGCAGAAGAAAAGAGATGTGGAGCTGGAGATAAGACAAGCTTATCTGGCAGTTAAGGAAGCAGAGCAAAAAATCGAGGTAACCCAGGAGGCACTCAAAGCAGCAGAACAGGATTTAAAACTGTCCCAGGAAAAATATAATTTAGGTGCGGCTTCCATGCTGGAACTTCTGGATGCTGGTGTTAGCTACAAAACCGTCAAGAATAACGAAGTTAACTCTCTCTATGACTATAATCTGGCGGTTGCCAGGTTTGAAAAAGCTATTGGCAAATAAAAAGAATTAGTATGCGAATAAATTTATAGATAGCTTGCTTCAGGAGGATTTATGAAGAAGAAAAAATTACTAATAATTTTGGCTGTGGTTGTGGTGGTGGTCATTTTTGTCCTGGCCAATCTTATGAAATCCGGTGAGAAAGTGTACAAGGTGGAAGCAGAAAAGATCAAGAAGGGAGAGATAAGCTCGGTGGTTTCTGCCAGTGGTAGGGTTTTACCTAAACGCACGGTCAAAATCAGCGCCTATGTTCCCGCTAAAATCTTCCAGCTTCCGGTGGAGGACGGGGATTGGGTCAAGCAGGGACAGCTTTTGGTCCAGCTGGATCCAACCAGTTACCAGGCAGCTATGGATCAGTATAAAGCTCAAACGAAGGTGGCTCAAGCAAATCTGGAACAGGCTCAGATGGTTTTCGATCGTCAAAAGGAGCTTTTTGAGAGAAATCTTACCTCAAAAGAACAATATGATGCTTCCCTTACCTCTTTGAATGTCTCCAAGGCTCAATTTGAGCAGAGCAAAGCTGCTCTGGAAAAGGCCAGGGATGATTTCTCCAAAACACAAATTACCTCCCCCATGACAGGTGTGGTTACCGAGCTTAATGCGGAGGTGGGAGAGATCGTGATGATCGGAACTATGAACAATCCGGGCACAGTGATTATGACCATTTCAGATCTATCGGAGATCGAGGTGGAAGTGGAAGTGGATGAAACAGACATTGCTAATGTAAAATTAGGCCAGGATACCAAAATCGAAATCGATGCCTTTCCTGATACCAGTTATAAAGGTGAGGTAACCGAAATCGGAAATACGGCCAAGATATCCGGTTACGGAACCCAGGAGCAGGTAACCAATTTCATGGTTAAGGTGCTTCTTTTAGAGGAAGTATCAGGGATTAAACCGGGTATGTCAGCGTCGGTAGATATAACCACTGATAAACGGTTGGAAGTTTTAAAAGCCCCCATAGCCTGTGTGGTGATGAGAAAATTCGACTCTGACAGTCTTAAAAAAGAGGAGGAAGAAGTAAAGGGATCTGAAGCTAAGGCATCGGAAGGAGAAGAGGAGGAGGAAAAGACTGAGGAGAAAGAAGAGAAAAAAGATATTGAAGGCATCTTTGTGATTGAGAATGAAAAAGCTAAATTCGTTCCGGTGGAAACCGGAATATCTGATGAACAAAATATCGAAATAATGTCTGGTTTAAGGGAAAAAGATGAGATTATAATTGGCCCCTACAAAACCTTAAGGACAATTAAAGATGGCAACAAAGTCAAGGTAACGAAAAAGTCCAAAGACAAAAAGGCAAAGGATTAAAAAGGAGAGCATAAGTGCTGATTAAGACAGAAGACCTCTGGAAAGTTTATGAGGTGGGAGCTGAGAAGATAAATGCTGTTCGAGGTATATCCCTGGAGGTTGAAAAGGGGGAGTATTTGGCCATCATGGGTCCCTCGGGCTCCGGCAAATCTACCCTGATGAATCTGGTTGGATGTCTGGACACTCCCAGCAAGGGGAAGTATTACCTGAACGATCGTCTGGTATCAGAAATGAGCGAGGATGAATTGGCTTTCATCCGCAACAAGGAGATAGGTTTTGTGTTTCAAACTTTCAATTTGCTTCCCAGGGCTAGCGCCCTTCATAACGTGGAGCTTCCACTGATTTACAATGGGACCGAGCCTGCAGAGAGGAAGAAAAGAGCAGAAGCTGCATTGAAAATGGTAGATTTGGTAGACAGAATGACCCACAAACCTAATGAACTCTCAGGAGGACAGCGTCAGAGGGTAGCTTTGGCTCGAGCCCTGGCCAATAATCCTTCTCTGATTTTAGCGGATGAGCCCACTGGAAATCTGGATACCGCCACCGGAGCCGAGATAATGGCTCTTCTGGGTAGGCTCCATGAAAAGGGCAATACCCTCTTGATTGTTACCCACGAGCTGGATATAGCCAGATATGCTAACAGGATCATACACATACGAGACGGTAAAATAGAGAAAGAAGAAAAAATCCCAAAATAAAAGCCAGGTTCAAATTTCTCAGACTTAAATA
>JBARPA010000008.1:0-15682 GCA_049642665.1 Candidatus Zixiibacteriota bacterium | reverse complement strand
TTCTGATCTCCCTTAAAACCAGGCTGTAGATCTCCTCCACCCGGGGCTCAATTATGGCAGCTAAAACTGATCTGGAAATTTCCTTTGGTTTTCTTCCACCGACTCCCGGCACCTGAATCATCTCATTTGGGTCCACCAGACGAGTCAGAGCACACCCGAAGTTTTTCTTTAGCTCCTCAGCCTGGTCAACCGGGGTTCTCAATCCGATGGCTATGTCATTGGTGATGTTCTTGCTTCCCAGGCCGATAACCGCAGTATGTCTCAAGCTGCCATCGTAGAAAAGGGCGATGTCGGTAGTTCCGCCTCCCAGATCAATTAAAAGCACTCCCAATTCCTCCTCCTGGGGAGATAAAAGAGCGTAGCTGGAGGCAAGCGGTTGCAAAACTAAATCCTTGACCTCCAGTCCTGCCCGGCGAATGCTTTTATAGATGTTCTGAGCCGAGATTATGGCGCCGGTTACTATGTGCACGTCTGCCTCAAGTCTTACCCCGGACATCCCCAGAGGGTCTTTTATTCCGGATTGATCATCCACAATAAACTCCTGGGGAAGGACGTGTATTATCTCTCTGTCCAGAGGGATAGCTACGGCTCTGGCGGCGTCGATCACCCGATCCACATCCCCGGATGAAATCTCCGAGTCCGAACCTTTGACCGCTATCACCCCTCTGGAGTTGATACCTTTGATATGGTCACCTGCAATTCCGGCATAGACCGATTCGATCTTATGGCCCACCACCAGCTCCGCATTCTGAATCGCACCCATTATAGAGTTAACCGTCTTCTCCAGATTTACTACCACCCCTTTTCTCAAACCCTCTGAGGGATGAATACCGTAACCAAGAATCTTAAAGCCATTGCCCTCATTCAATTCAGCCACCAGGGCAGCTATTTTGGTGGTGCCGATATCCAAACCAACAACTATGTTATCTCGACCCATATCTATCTCACCTTTTATCCTTTGGTTTTTACCACTCCCTGGTTTTCGAACCTCAAGTCCACGCAGCTCAGCTTCTTGAGATCCTCTTCCATTTCAAGAATCGCCATCAATCTGGCAATCCTCCGTTTATAATCACTTGCACCCATAATAGCTTTCAATCCCGAGGGAAGCAGATACAGGATCAGATTATCTGAGTTAGATAGATTCAGCTCTGATATCCTTTCCATAAATGTTGAATTAACCTCCCGCACAGCTTGATAGAAGTCAACTGCTCTTTGGATTTCGGGAACATCAACCTCCCGGTAGAAGTTAATTGACTTAAGATGTACTCCGGAGAGAATGGGGATGTCCCATCCCCGGTTGAAGTTTTTCAACGGGATTATCTCCTTATCCTGAGTCAGCCCATATAATTGATCCAGGTTGATCAACAGGACCGGTTTTTTCCTCTGCAGTCTGATCTCTATTTTATCCGGCAATTTTCTCATCACCCTGACCTGGGACAAGGTCAGATCCTTTTTTATATCATTTTCCAATTTCCCTGTGTTGATTCTGAAGATATTGGTCCCCAAATATATAGGTGAGAGCCGGGTTACATCATTCAGAGTCAAATTACTGTCTCCCGACATTTGGATCCGGTCTAAATTGAACCAGAAGAAGTTGATTGAAAACATGTAAATTCCGGAGAAGAAAAGTAAAACCAAAACAAATATGAAAAAGATGTTCCTCAACTCTGCTCCTTTTGCTGAAAGTCTTTATCCGATGACAGGCTGGAGATGAATTCTTCTCCAATCCTGTAGACATCACCTGCACCCATGGTTATCACCAGATCGTTTTTTCGTACGTTTTTAAGTAGAAAGGGAACCACATCATCTGTTTCTGGAATGTAGTGTACCTCCCGGTGACCATATTCTTTAGCAGCCCGGGCTATCATTTCACTGGTAATCCCTGGAATGGGCTTTTCCCGGGCAGGATAGATAGCTGTGATCACCAAGATATCTGAGTTGAAAAAGGATCGCCCGAATTCCTGATGAAAGTCTCTGGTCCGGGAAAAAAGATGAGGTTGAAATACCGTTATAATCCTTCTTTTCCAGCCTTCTCTCACTGCCCTCAAACTTACCTCGATTTCTGTGGGATGATGGGCGTAATCATCCATCACCATGACCTGGTTGATCTCTCCCTTGATCTCTAACCTCCTGTTTACCCCCTGAAAATTATCCAGCGCGTCTTTTATCTTCTCCCAGGGTATGTCCAGCTCCAACCCTACAGCAACTGCAGCCAGTGAATTTTTAACGTTGTGGATTCCCGGGAGCATAAGATCTAATTCCCCCAGCATCTTATTTTTGTGTTTCACCTTGAAGCTGCTTATATTCTCCCTGAAATTCAGATCCACGGCCTGGAGATCGGATTGGGGTAATAGGCCGTAGGTTATGATCCTCTTTTTTATCCGGGGCAAAAGATTTTGCAGGCTTTCCTCATCCAGGCATAGAATCACGCTGCCGTAAAAAGGAACTTTATTTAAAAACTCCAGGAAGGCCTCCTCTATTTCCTTCAGATCTTTATAATAATCCAGATGTTCCGCCTCCAGGGTGGTTATCACCGCCACCGTAGGGGTAAGCCTGAGAAAGGAGCGGTCAAACTCGTCTGCCTCCGCTACCAGATACTCACCCTCTCCTAACTTGGAGTTACTCTCCCAGCCAATAACTTTTCCTCCTACCACGATTGTGGGATCCAGCCCACCCTGGGTGAGGATCTGCCCGATCATGGAGGTGGTGGTGGTCTTCCCGTGGGTGCCGGACACGCCGATTCCGAACTTCATTCTCATCAATTCCCCCAGCATCTCGGAGCGCCTTATCACCGGGATTTTATTCTCCTCGGCGAAAATTACCTCGGGGTTGCCATTGGATATGGCAGAGGAGATAACCACCACATCAGCATCCTCAACGTGTTCAGATCGATGTCCCTGGGAGATTCTTATACCCAGTTTTCCCAATCTCTTTGTCACCTCGGTTAATTTTGAATCGGAGCCGGTAACCTTATACCCTGAATTCCACAAAACCTCAGCAATACCGCACATGCCCGTTCCGCCAATACCCACCATATGGATTTTTTTAATTTTTCTGAACTTAATCATAGCTTATTTTTAGCCTTTAATAAATCCATCATCTCATCCACCAGAAGCTCGGTGCTTCTGGGTTGAAAAAGACTCTCACAGGCATCCCTCATACTGTTTAGTCTGTTCTTATTATTGAGAAGATCTATCACCGACCGGGCCAAACTTTCACCATCAAGGTCCTTTTCCAGGATCATCTCTGAGGTACCCTTTTTTGTCAAATACTCAGCATTTCTCCTTTGATGATCATTGGCCGCATAAGGATAAGGTATCAGAAGGGAGGGCTTTTTGCAGGAGATGATCTCAGCTAAGCTCAGAGCTCCTGACCGGGACACGATCAGATCGCTGACACTGTAAGCATCTCCCATATCCTGGATGAATGGGAAGACAGCAGAAGGTATTAGACTTTTATCCATTTGATCCTTTATCATTTGGTAATCTTTTCTTCCGGTCTGCCAGAGGATCTGAAGATTTTTCTCATTCTCCAAAAATCTCAAACTCTCCAGAACGGTTTTATTTATGGTTTTCGAGCCCTGGGATCCACCAAAAACAAATAAAGTATTCTTAGCAGGATTAAGACCAAAGGATTTGAATCCCGATTCAGGATCAGCTTTAATTATATCCCTTCTAACTGGATTACCAATAACCTTTAGATTTTTCCTGGACCGGAAATATCTCTTCGACTCCTGGTAAGCCAAACACACCTTATCCACTAAACCAGCCAGAAGGCGGGTGGTTATGCCGGGGTAGCTATTCTGTTCCTGTATCAGGGTGGGGATATTCTTAAGTACTGCCAGAAACACCACCGGCCAGCTGACATATCCACCTGTTCCCACCACCAGATCAGGGGTTATCCTCTTCAAAAGATGATTGGACCGGGATAGACCTTTGATAAGATAAAAAGGAAAAAGGATTAGCTTTTTGTTCAAGGATCTGCTTAAACCGATAATGGATATCAATTCCAGCTGGAATCCATATTTGGGCACAACATCCGCTTCCAATCCCTTGGCGGTGCCCACAAAAACTATCCTGGCTCGGGGTAGTCTTTTCTGAAATTCCTGAGCCATGGCTAAACCTGGAAAAACATGTCCTCCGGTTCCTCCTCCAACAAAGATGACCTTGATCATAATCTGGTTATTCTTCTGTAATTTTTTTTCATATACAGCCTTTGTCTCGAGACATTCAAAAGGATTCCCACACCAGCTAAGGTTACCAGAAGCGATGAACCTCCATAGCTTAAGAAGGGAAGCGGAATGCCGGTGGTGGGCAAAAGTCCTATTACCACCATGGTGTTGATAAAGAATCCAATCATAACCGCTGCGGTGATTCCGCAGACCAAAAGAAATCCGGAAACATCCGGAGCTTTCAAAGCGATCCCCAGGCCTCTCAATCCAAAGAGAAAGAAAAGTAAGGATATTCCCATCAAAGCTACAAAGCCTCCCTCCTCCCCAATGGTGGCAAAGATGAAATCGGTGTGAGGCTCGGGCAAATAGAAAAGCTTCTGTTTTCCCTCCCCCAAACCGTTCCCCATCCAACCTCCACTTCCCAGAGTCAATGCCGCCTGTTTGGCCTGGTAATCACCATCCAATGGCCTTTCTATGGCCCTCAAGTAGCTTTCCACTCTGTCCTTTTCGTAGCCTAATCCCCAAACCATAATCCCGGCGATCAGAAGGAATGGCAGAGTTAACACCATAAGATACCTTATCTTAGAACCCGCCACGAAAATCATCACCATGAAAATAATCCACAAACAGAATATGCTGCCCAGATGCGGCTCCCGAATTATGAGAACGGAAGCCACAAACAAAACCAGGAAATATGGAAGAACATGTCTGAATTTTTTAATCTTCTCCTTTTGCTTGGCCAGGGAAAATGACAGAAACAGAATAAAGGCATATTTGAAAACCTCGGTGGGCTGAAACCCAAAAGGTCCTAACCTGATCCATCTCTTAACACTCTTAAAAGGAGGGAAAAACAAAACAGCCACCAAAAGGATCAAAGATAAAAGCATAAAAGGAGTAACCAGAAATCTGAGCTTATGATAATCCAGATGCATGAAAAGCAAAAGCAAAGGCAAGGAGAGTAAAATCCAGATAAGCTGTTTTTTAAAGAAGTAGGTGCTGTCCTTGAAATTGGCATCAGCAATAAAAGCGGAAGCGCTGTAGATCATCAACAACCCCAAAGAAACTAAAATCATAACAGTGAAAAACAAAACATAATCTGGTCTGGATCTGTCGGTCATTTCTTTTCTGAATTATTTAACTGGTTAACCGCCGATTTAAAAACTCTTCCCCGGTGTTCATAGTTTTCAAACATATCAAAACTGGCACATCCCGGGGAAAGGAGGATACACTCGCCCCGGGAGGCCATCTTATATGCTTTTTTCACCCCTTCCTCCAGACTATCCACCCAGATAGGTTTCACCAGGTCACCCAAAGCTTGATCAATTTTACTCTTTGCCTCTCCCAAAAGGAAAAGACTTTTGAGTTTATCTTTGGCCAACCCTCTTAATTGGGTGAAATCCCCACCTTTATCTCTTCCTCCGGCTATCAACAAAACCGGTTCCGGTATGCTCTTAAGCGCATACCACAAAGATCTTACATTGGTCGCCTTGGAATCATTTACAAATCTTATCCCGGATATTACCTTTACCTCCTCCAGCCTGTGTTCCACTCCCTTGAAGCTTTTCAAAGCTTCACGCATGGATTCCCCTTTGGCTCCCAAAATTCCGGCGATGGTACAGGCGCAGGCAGAATTGGAAAGATTATGAGGACCTTTGATTCCTATCTCATCAACATTTGAAATCTTCTCTGTTCTGCCATTGAGCCTTAAAATCATTTCCCCGCTTTTAAGGAAGGCTCCCCTATCCACCTCTTTTGTGGTGCTGAAAAAGATTTCCTGAGCAATATAGTGCTCTTTGATTTTCATGCTGTAATCGTCATCCAGATTAAAGAGCGCAAAATCCTGGGAGGTTTGGTTTTCGAAGATTCTGAGCTTGGATTCAGAGTAGGATTTTAGATCAGGGTAACGATCCAGATGATCAGGGGATATGTTCAACAAGGCTGCCACCTCAGGTTTGAATTCCTCTATGTTCTCCAACTGGAAGCTGGAAAGCTCCAGAACTATAATCCCCTGTGAGGACACGTCTTCAACCACTGAGGAAAAAGGGACTCCTATATTTCCAGCCACCCGGCATTCTCTTTTATCTTTTTTCAGGATCTCTCCCACCAGGGCAGAGGTGGTGGTCTTGCCATTGGATCCGGTAATCCCCGCGATTTGAGCCTGGCAAAGCCAGAAAGCCACCTCTATTTCGGAAAACAGGGGCAATCCTTCCTCCTTAGCCCTTTTGAGAATGGGGATATCCGAACTAATGCCCGGGCTTAGAACAATATAGTCTCTGTGGGATATGGCTTTGGGGGAATGTGAACCGATCTCAAAGGGGATATTTAAATTTTTCAACTCCTGGATTTCAGAGTTTAATTCTTTCTCCTCCTTGACATCCGTAACAAATACATCGGCGTCATTTTTAGAAAGGAGTCTGGCCACAGCCATTCCTGATCTGGCCATTCCAAAAACCGAAACCTTTTTACCTTTTATTCTGTCTTTCCTTATCATCTTATTTTCAAAGTGCTCAGAGTTAAAAGTGCACAAATCGCTCCAATTATCCAGAGACGAACTACCACCTTAGATTCCTTCCAGCCCAAAAGCTCAAAGTGGTGGTGTAAGGGTGCCATCTTGAATATCCTTTTACCCTTCCACTTGAACCAGGTAACCTGGAGAATAACAGATAAAGCCTCCGCCACAAATACCCCCCCCACTATAATCAGAAGCAATTCCTTTTTTATCATAATAGCGATAGCTCCCAGGGCAGCACCTAAGGGTAAAGCTCCGGTATCACCCATAAACACTTCTGCGGGATGGGCATTGAACCATAGAAAACCCAGGGATGCACCGATGACCGAGCCGCAAAAAATCGTAAGCTCCCAGCTACCCTCCAGATAGGTGATGGCCAGATATCTGGAGAAATCGATCCTTCCGGTTACATAGCACAGTCCCGCAAAGGCCATGGCGCAAAGCCCCACCAGTCCAATGGCCAAACCATCCAGGCCATCGGCTAAGTTCACTGCGTTGGATGAGCCGGTAATAACCAGAACCACGAAGGGAATATACAAAATCCCAAAATCCAGAATATAGTTCTTGAGGAATGGTATCTCCGTTGTGGTATCGAAATTAAGGGAAGCGGGATTTAAATAGAGTATGACTCCCAGCACTATTCCCAGAGCAATCTGCCCTGCAAGTTTTTTCCTTCCCACCATTCCCTTGGGTTGGGATTTCACCGTCTTCAGATAGTCATCCATGAACCCGATCAAGCCCATCCAGATGGTGGTTAAAAGGATTAAATGTATATAGGTATTGGTTAAATCTGCCCAAAGGGCAGTGGGCACAACCACCGAGATCAAAATGATCAATCCTCCCATGGTTGGCGTCCCCTCCTTCGCCAAATGCGTGGTTGGCCCCTCTGCCCGAATCTTTTCAGCTATTTTCCTCCCTTTCAACTTCCGGATGATAATGGGACCGAGAATCAAACTGATCAACAAAGCCGTAACCGTGGCATAGGCAGTGCGGAACGTGATATACCTGAAGATGTTGAAAAAAGAAACAGAAGCAGTCAAAGGATACAATAAATGATAAAGCATTTACACCTCAACTCTGATTTGAATAAACTTTTCTCAAGTCTTCCACCAGTTCCTCCAGTTTCATCCTGCGAGAGCCCTTAACCAAGACCAGATCACCTTCCTTGAGGTTCTCCCTCAGAAACTTGATTGCTTCTACCTTATCCTCAAAGCTCTTATTTGAGCTGTTCTCAAGACCTCTTTCCTTTGCTCCCTGGCCAATCCATTTTGCCAGCTTGCCCACGGTGATCAAAAGATCGATTCCAGATGCGACGACTTTATTACCCAGCTCTCTATGGAAAGTCCCGCTTTTTTCGCCTAATTCCAGCATATCTCCTAACAGGGCTACCTTTCTACCCGAGGTTCTGATCTGTCTCACCGTATTCAAAGCATTTTCCATGGAGGCCGGATTAGCATTGTAGGAGTCATTTATCACTCTTATCCCGTTGAATTCCACCGATTCCATCCTCAGATGAGGGGAGGTGAAATCACTTAAAGCATAGGCGATCTTGTTTGCATCCACTCCCAAAAGATCCCCCACCGCAAAAGCTGCCAGGGCATTGTAGACATTATGCCTTCCCAGAAGTTTAAGCTGAACCTGCAATTTCCCATTTATTTTAAATCTCACCTCACCTCTATCGGAAAAAGATATATCTTTCGCCCAAAAATCAGCCTTCTGGTCTATTCCGAAGGTCACCACCTTTCTTTTCTCCCTTTTCATCCGGGCAAAAAGCGATTCATCATCCGCATTTAAAACAGCTGTCTTATTCTCCGGCATATTTTCCAGAAGTTCGAACTTGGCTTGTATGATATTTTCAAAAGATCCGAAAAACTCCAGGTGAGCGGAAGTGATGTTGGTAATAACTCCAATATCGGGTAAGGAGATGCGGGTTAAAGTCTCAATTTCTCCAAGCATTGAGGCACCCAGCTCCACCACCAAAACCTCCACCTCAGAGCTTAAGTTAAATAAGGTCAGGGGAACGCCTATCTGGGTATTAAAGCTTCGGGGTGATTTGATCACCTTATGCTTTTCGGAAAGAACCTTTGCCATCATATCCTTAGTGGTGGTTTTGCCATTGGAACCTGTGATGGCAACTGTTTTCACATTAAACTTTTTCCTGTACCAACCACTCAGATCCTGCAAAGCTTTTTTGGTATTGTCCACTCCTATTAATGTGATTTTCCCCCTTACATCTTCATTAATATTTTTCTCCTTATCCTTTTTCATCAGAACGCATGAGGCACCTGCGGTTATTATATCAGATATGAACATATGTCCATCGTGGTGCTCCCCTTCAAGGGCAACGAAAAGATTACCTTTTTTTAAGGTTCTGGAATCAATTGAAACGCCCTCAATGGTGGACGAACCCTTATATCCTTCTGTTAATAACTCGCCCTGGATAACCTGTATCAATTCTTTTACACTCAGTTTTATCATACCGAAATCTCTGATTTAGCGGGGGCAAAGCCCTTTTCCTTTAAAAAATTCTCAACTATCTCCTTTTCGCTGAAGTGTAGCTTTCTTTTACCAACGATCTGGTAGCTTTCATGTCCTTTTCCGGCCAGGATCACCGTATCCTTCTCTTTAGCATTTTCCAATGCCTTCCGGATGGCTTCCTTCCTATCCAGTATAATTTCCACCCTTTCCTTTTTCACCACACCCTCAATTATCTGCTGGTTTATCTCATCCAGATCCTCGGTTCGAGGATTGTCCCGGGTTATGATTACATGATCAGCCAGATCTGTGGCTATCCTTCCCATCTCCGGCCTTTTGCCTTTATCCCTGTCTCCCCCGCAGCCGAATACCATCCAGATCTTACCTGGAGTCAATTCCCTGAGGGTATTTAAAAGTTTGAGGAAGGCATCCGGGGTATGAGCATAATCAATCAGGACGTTAGTTTTCTGTCCCCAATCGATCCTCTCCATTCTGCCCGGTACCGGGGGCACAGACTCCAGCCCTTTTTTTATGACATCCAAATCGATCCCCAGGGCCAGACCGCAGGTGGTGCTGGCCAGGGCATTGTAGAGGTTAGCTTTTCCTGAAAATTTAATGTTTATTTTGACTTCGCCAGCAGGGGTGGAAAGCATCATTTTCGTCCCATTAAAGCTGATGGAGAAGCTTTGTGGAAAAACATCTGCTTTGTTTTTCTCTATTGAATAACTCAGCTTGGGAACTTTAGCCTGTTTGAAGAAGTACTCCCAGTAAGGATCGTCCCTGTTTAAAACCGCCCATTTGCCATCCTCCTCCAACATCTTGAAAAGTTTCCCTTTGGCATTTCTATAGGACTCCATATCCTGATGGAAATCCAGATGTTCTCTACCCAGATTGGTGAACAAAGCTACGTCAAAATCCGTTCCCCAAACCCGTTCCAAACTGAGAGCGTGAGAGGAAACCTCCATTACCACAGATGAAACCCCCTCCTTCAGCATATCAGTGAAAAGTCTTTGCAGATCCAGAGATTCCGGTGTGGTATGAGAGGCAGCGATCTTCTGATTCCCAATGTAGTGGTTTATGGTTCCTATTAAGCCAGTCTTCTGATGGGAAACCTCCAGTATGGATTTGATCATATAACTGGTGGTGGTCTTGCCATTGGTTCCGGTGATCCCAACCAGTTTCAATTTCCTGGAGGGGAAATCATAATATTTATTAGCTACATTAGCTAAAGCTAATCTGGAATCGGGAACAACTATTTCCGTGGGCAGGGGGTATGATCCTTCCTTCTGGACAACCGCTGCCACAGCTCCTTTATCTACTGCATCCTGGATGAAATCGTGGCCATCCTTTTCCAGACCAGTTATAGCCACAAAAAGATCGTTTTCCCCCACACACCTGGAATCATATTCGATCTTTTGTATGTTCAGGTTTAAATTTCCAGATGTCTTTGAAACATCAATATTGTCTATTAGATTTTTTAAAAGCATAGCTTTTATCTGGGCTCACACTGAATGATTAACAATTGATTTGATGTATGCCCCTCCTGGGCTTCTGCGATCAGGCTTTTCACTACTCCGGACCCCTTGATTTTAAATGGAATATTTTTAGCCGAAAAAAGCGATGCTGCTTCCCTGGCTGTCATTCCCAAAACATCAGGTATGAAAACGCGCGCTTCTTTTTCTTTCACTGAATAAGAAAGAATCTCTTCCGGATAAGAGGAATCGGTTTCCTCAGCAGGGAGTTGGGTGATCAAAAACGGTTTGCTCTGCAGGGATAAAATTTTCGCAGCGATGTTTTTAAATGCTGGTCCTGCGGTCTGGCTTCCATAGTATTTTCCTTTGGGATTATCCAGGGTCAAAAGTCCTATCATATGTGGATTCTCCACCGGGAAAAAGCCCACAAAGGAAGCTAGATACCTGCCCTTTTCATATCCCCCACCTCCCAGTTTGGGAATCTGAGCAGTTCCGGTCTTTCCTGCTATGTTCAATCCCTCCAGTTTTACAGTTACCCCGGTTCCCTGGTTTACCACCTCCTTAAGAAAATCTATAAGGATTTGAGCAGTGGCAGGGTGTAATGCTTGTCTTACCTTACGGGGTTTAAACTTTGTTATAACCTCACCCTCCTCATTCAGAACAGCCTTTACCATATAGGGGCGCATCAAGGTTCCACCATTAGCCACAGCTGAATAAGCATTGAGCAATTGTATAGCTGTCAGAGAAACCCCCTGACCAATCGCAAATATAGATAGAGTAAAATCGCTCAGATTTTCTGGTGAGGGAATAAAGCCTTTACCTTCGCCTGGTAGATCTATTCCGGTTTGGGATCCAAATCCGAGATTCCTGGCATATTTATATATCCTTTCCTTGCCCACCTCCATGGCTATCTTTGCCATTCCGATGTTGCTGGAATGTACAACACATTCCTTAAAAGTCAGCCACTCGTGCTCTTCAATGTCATGGATGGTTCTACCCATAACTTTAAAACTACCTTCCTCCGCCCAAATTTTATCCTCCGGTCTTTTAATCCCTTCCTGGAGAGCTGCGGCAGCGGTTACGATCTTAAATGTCGAGCCGGGTTCAAAGTTATCTGAAATCACCCTGTTCTTAGTGGAGATCAAGCGGTCCTCGCAGGGAGCATATGCCATTGCCAGGACCTCACCCGTTTTGGGATTCATAAAAACAACAGATCCTCCATCAGCTCCTGTAGTTTGGATGGCTCCTTTGAGCTCCTCCTCCACAATGGATTGGAATCTTAAATCCACTGTTAAAACCAGGCTCTGTCCCGGCTTGGGCATACTTATGGGATACTCCTTTACCGGAAAGGAATTTCCTAAAGCATCCCTTAAAAAGACAGCCTTTCCATCCTTGCCCGAGAGAAGATTGTTATACTGATACTCTATCCCTGAAAGACCCTGATTATCTACGTTGGTCAACCCTAAGACATATTGGCCTAAAGGATAATGAGGATAATATCTTTTGGTCTCCTCTCGGAAATGAACACCAGGAAGGTTCGCAGAAAGAATCCTCTGGCTCTCATCCTCCTCCACCTCCCTTTTAAGCCAGACAAATTTTTTATTTTTTTTAAGTCTGCTTCTCAGCTGTTGAGGAGTAACATTAACCAGTGGGGAAAATTTCTTTACCACTGAATTGATATTTTGAATCTCATCGGGTACAGCGAAAAAAGACCGGGTGGGTAAATTAAAGGCCAAAAGCTCGTAGTTGCGGTCATAAATGGCGCCTCTTTTTGACTCCAGTCTCAAACAGGTTTTGTGCTGGTTTTCAGCTAACTTACTGAATTCGGTTCCCATCAAAACCTGAAGATAAAAGAGGCGGGAAACCACCAAAATCCAGGCCAAGCTCCCCAGAAAAAATACCAGGAAAAGTCTTTTCTCAGATTTTATCCTGATTTTGCTTTTTTGCTTATAGATCATGCCTGATCTCTTTAGCTTCCACTTTCTCTTCAGTTATAAAAGGGAGATTGTCAGTGATACTTTTAAATTTCTCCCAGAACACAAAAGTGGGCTTCTGTTTATCCCGAAAGGTAGTCAAAGGTTCATTCAAATAGAAAATCCTTTCGGGATGAGGATAGGTTAATTTAAGACCACTTTTGGCAATCGATTCTATCCGTTCCCTGGAACCAAGGTTAGCTATCTCAATATTTAAATATTTGTATCTTTTCTCCACCTCTGCCACCTCTTTCCTTAAATCTTTCACCTCCTGGGAAAGCTTTAAAACAGTAACCCTCTGCCATACAAGTCCCAGAGCAATAAAAAGCATGAAAAACAGTCCCCAAATAAGTGGTTCAAACCAAACTCCTTTTGTCCTGTAAGATCTACCCCTCCGATTACATTTTCTCTTCCTTGATCTCAAGTTTCCTCCATGAGGTCTTCGCTGGTTCTCACAGCTACTCTGAGTTTTGCACTTTTAGCTCTGGGGTTTTTTTCTATCTCATTTTTATCCGGCGTAATTGGTCTCGGGGTTATGATTTTCAAAACCGCTTTGGCTTTGCATACGCATACCGGGAAGTCAGGCGGACAGACACAGCTCCTGGAAAGTTTTAAAAACTCTGTCTTCACAATTCTATCCTCCAGAGAGTGATAGGATATAAAACAGAGCCTGCCACCCGGTAAAAGATACTTCACCCCAACATCCAGCCCCTTTTTTAACTCATCCAATTCCCGGTTCACCTCTATCCTAATAGCCTGGAAAATACGGGATAATGATTTTATTCTGTATCGGGGATTTACAACTGATTCGACTATATCCCGGACCTGAGAGGTGGTTTTCAATTTCCCTTTCTCCCTTTTCTTCACAAGAGCTCTGGCAACAGATGAGGAAAATTTCTCCTGGCCATATTCCTTGAAGATCCTGATCAGCTCCTTCAATGAGTAATGGTTCACCACCTCATAAGCTGAAAGCTTCTGATTCTGATTCATCCTCATATCCACAGGACCCTCCACATTGTAACTAAATCCCCTTTTCGGGTTATTCAGCTGCAAAGAGCAAATTCCCACATCGAATAAAAATCCAGAAACCTTTTTGATTTTCAGCTTCTCAAAAAAACGGGGAATTTCACTGAAACTTAACTGAGCAAATTTAAATCTTCCCCTGAATTTCTTTAAACGATTCTCCGCAAAACCGATTGCCTCTTTGTCTTTATCTATGCCAATGAGCATTCCTCTGGAGCTTAACTCCGAAAGTATTATCTCCGAATGTCCACCTGTTCCCACCGTGGCATCAAAGTAAATGGCATCAGGATCAGTCAAAAGATGCTTTTTAACTTGCGATGCAAGAACAGGTATGTGAACAAAAGAGCTCTCATTCCTTGAAGTAGATCTCCTCGGCGATCTCCTCATAAGTTTTTCCGGCTGAATTCAGATATTCTTGGTGGACCTCAGTATCCCATATCTCGATACGCTCCAGCAGTCCGAATATTAAAACCTCCTTTTTTATCTGGGCGAATTCCAGAAGATTCTGAGGTAGGGTTATTCTTCCCTGGCGATCAAGTTGTGCATCACAGGCATTGGATAAAAGATGCCTGGCAAAAAGACGGTGAGATTTCTGGGTGAACGAAAGATTGCGAAGTTTCTCCTCTACCCTCTCCCACTCCTCTGCAGGATAAACAAAAAGACACCCCTCCAGTCCTCTTGTTATCACGTATAGATCATGAGAAGTGGAAGCAGTGGACCTTCTGAATTTAGCCGGTATGTTGACTCGTCCTTTGTGATCGATCGTATATTTATAGGAACCTTTGAAAGCAGCCATAAGAAAGTAATTTGTTTTAACCCACTTTAACCCACAATCAACCACTAAATTAGTCAAGTTGCATTTTATTGTCAAGAAAAAAATTTAAATTTTTTAAAAAAAATTACCTGAAATACCACAATTTATAGGGTTTTAGGCACTATATGTGGTGTATTCCTTAGCAGGTCACATTATGATGGAAGTTAGTTCACCTTTTTTTAAGCATTAGCTTTTGTGAATCAATTGAAAAAAGCGTTTTTATCAGATTATTCTATGAAGGAAAGCTCAGGTATACTAATTCATAAAGTCTTTGAGGAAAATTTAAATGAGATTTTATTTAATTATCTTGTAGTCTATCAGAGAGTATTCAAGCATACCAAGTGCATGCCTGTATTTTACAAACCCTAATTGTGGTTTGAACCATTTTTCAACTTGAGGAAATTCAAAACCCCACATACTGGATCTTATTCTGTAACAATCATTAAACTTTCCGATAGGCGTAGTCACATTGTCAACAGCAACAACAGAATCGATAAATATTGAAAAGGTCCATACTGAATCCATCTGCCGTGGTGGTTCTTGCCAGGAACTACCGACTTCCAGTGGAAATCTGAGGAGTATTTCATATTCATCTGGATTATTTAAATCAGAGAATTCGCGAACCTCGTTATCAATAAATGTTTGATAAGTAAGCCACTCATTTTTTTGTACTACTGTGTCAGAGGATAAAATATATGTGCTGAAATACTTGACCCTATATACTCCTATGCCCCCTTGTATAAGACAGAAATCAACTACCTCTTTTCTAAGATGGTATTCATACAAAGTGGAATTATCACGATATTCCCAGAAGTTTCCCACCTTCAAAGGATAATATCCAACCACTGGTTCAGGCTTGAAAATATGGGTCTTTTTATCGCACCCTAAATAGGATCCTATAAGTACAACACAAAAAATCAACAAAATCTTTCTCATCAAAGTTCCTCAGATTCAATAAAGCATTACCTTTATCTTACTATAATCAATTGCTCTAAGAAGTCAATATCAATTGGTAAACTATATTTTAATACTGCATTTCAGCGATACAGGTTCAGTCTGTTATTTTTTGATTAGAAAAAACTTCTATGGTGTTTTTATCAGGAATATAACCCGCAAAACAAGATCTGTTAAAACCCATAAAAAATTAAATGCTGGCATATTAAATCAAAAACCTAAATTACTCATGATAAAAAGCATGAGTTTTTCTATGCTTCAACCATAAATCCTATTGACAAAAATACACTC
>JBARPA010000007.1:0-8719 GCA_049642665.1 Candidatus Zixiibacteriota bacterium | reverse complement strand
CCTCTGTACCTACCAGTGCAACATGTGCTAACTTCCGTGATAAATCATTCTTTTGGGACCACGGTAAAGGATTCACAACAATTAGTGATACTAGTTGCTTGCGTACCTCAGTGCGAACCTCTTGAGTTGTGTAGTCATCGATCCAATCAGCAGTCACGCAAAGCTCGTGAAGTCTAAGCATCTGCCATACTGCTTGGTTATAAGCAGTGTAGTCTCCTTCCCTTAGACCCTGAACACCAAGGTCATGTAGAGTGTGGGCATGAATTGTCGCCTTTGTTCTATCCTTGATTTTTATTGCTTTATCACCTTGTGCTTTTATAATCTCAATAGCAGTTTTCTCCGGTATGATCACTCTCTTTAAATCCTGCCCGAAAATGGCTATCAACACGCCGATAAGAATCGATATGACATTAAATAGAAGTCGTGTTTTGAAACCAATAAGAACATTATGCGTGTAGCACAGTCCTGTTCTCCCGACCGCTTTGTACTTACACTGCACTCCATTGTTAGTTGTCCATCTACATCTGTCTTTCGGTTTCTTTGTCATACTTAAAAACGTTATTATAAATAAATTCTATGATATGTCTGCATTAGAAAATGCCGATATTTTTCTCTTCTGCTTTAGGAATTTCTCTTTCAGAAACATCAAGAAAATTAAATCAATCAAACTTTTTTATGAAAACATATTCATCACTTGATCTTGAGTCACATTTCCTGCAAACGAAATCACCTTGTGGGTAATTAAGATTATTACTAATTCTTGTATCCCTATCATTAAAATCAGGTACTCGATTTACAAAAAACCCAGTACCAAATGAAACATCAACGCCACAGTGATTACAGATTTCTATTAATTTCTTCATTTTAAATTCACCACCTAATTTAAATATTGAAAATTATCCTTTTTTATTCTAACCCTTTACCTTTTGAAAGTCAAGTACTTTAACAAAAAAGCACCGACATAAGGAAATGCCGATGCTTTAACTGTAAATAGGTATAAATTGTTATCTTATATTGTTTAAGAGCCTTCTGCTCCCTTGAGATATTTATCCAGAAAGTCTAATATGGCTTTGTAGCCTTTAATTTCGTTTTCCTTTTTCAGGAAGCCGTGGCCCTCGTCGTCGAAAACGATGTATTCTACCGGCACTCCGTTTGCCTTGACTGCCTCTACGATATCGTCGGATTCGGGCTTTATTACCCGGGGGTCGTTGGCTCCCTGTAATACTATTAAAGGCTTGGTGATCTTGTCTGCGTGGAATAAGGGCGAGATGGAATATAAATAAGCTGAGTCTGTTTCCGGATTGCCCATCTCTACATATAAAGCCTCTTTGAATGCTTCCCACCAGGGCGGGATGCTCTTTAATGTCCGGACCCAGTTGGATATGCCAAATAGATCAATACCGACTGCAAATTCGTCCGGCCTGAATGCGAGTCCGGCTAAGACCATATACCCGCCGTAGCTTCCGCCGCCAATGGCGACTTTGTTCTCGTCAACGTATCCTGTGGAGACAAGATACTTCTTGGCCCAGACGCAGTCGTCCAGATCGTCCTCCCCGTGCCTTAAATCGTCCATCTTAAAGAAAGTCTTGCCGTATCCGTAACTGCCTCGATTATTGGGCGCTATCACCACATAGCCGTGATTAATGAAATACTGGAGAATCGGATCATACCTGACTCCGGACTGGCCGCCTGGACCTCCGTGAACCCAAACGATCGCAGGAGCTTTCTCGCCAGGCTTGATGTGATGAGGTTTGTAGAGTATTGCTGGTATCTCCAGACCATCGAATGACTCATACCGAACCACCCGAGCGTCGACCAGATCTGCCTGATCGATCTCCGGGTTCATGGTATCAGTAAGCTTGATGTACTTTTTGGTGTCAAAATCATATATAAACAGGTTATTAGGAGACTTGGAGCCGTTGAGATAGAAGGTCATCAGCTTCTCAGATTTCGAAATCCCAACCGAGGTAATCTCCCCGTCAGGCATCTTGGGTAAATCGACCAGCCCACCGGTTTCGTTATCATAAATTTTCATCTCGGTTCTGGCATCGTTGTTTATGGCCACTACCCGGTATCTGCCGTTGTGGGAGAAATAAGTATATCCGATGTCCCAGTTATATGACTCAACTTTTTCCGATTTTTCAGACTCGATGTCATAGCGCATAAGATAGGTGAACTCGGATCCCTCGTCCGTTAGATAATACAGGCTTTTGAAATCGGGGCTGAAGGTTTCCGGGGAGTAATTTATATCGCCCTCATGAGGGCTCAGGTGCTTCAGCTCCTGGGTCATCCTGTCATACAGGAACATATCAGAATTGTTCTCTGTTATGACCTTGGAAAAGGCAAAGTAGCGTTTGTCCCTGGATACGGCACCCAGATAATATCCGGCATCATTCTGGTAAACCATTTCAGAGGTAAAGGTCAGGATGTCCATTTCGTAGGTGTCCATAAACCTCTGGTCACGTTTGTTGGAGCCGAAAAAGAAACTTTTCTTGTCATAAGCCCATTCGTAGAATGCGGAACGCTTATCATCCCCAAAAGGAGTCAGGTCTTTTACGGTTCCATCCTCGTTCCGAACGTAGATGTGATAGATTTCGTTTCCTCCTTTATCGCTCATAAAGAGAATGCGGTTGTCGTTCGGGAAAAAGGATAGCGCGAATATGGAATTGTCCTTGGAATCTGTGATCTGGGTGACTTCACCGCCTCCTGCTGGAATCATATAGGCATTGTAAATGCCCGATTCGTTGCTTGAGAATAAGAGGTTTTTCTCATCGAATGAGAATGAGCTTCCGAAAATAGAGGTGGTGTTCATAAACTGTTCGATGGAGTACTGCTTGACCTCTTTGAAAGCACCTTGTTGCCCGCATCCCCAGAGTATCAAGCCCACCAGCAATAATGCACAAACAAGAGCTGTTCTTCGCATAACTCCTCCTGTATATTTAGGTTAACAAACTAATCTACGTTTCATTATCTCATTGGTTTCAAGAATCTTTATTCGCAAGGCATCAAAAGACAACCTCATACTTGTTTGCGAACGATTAACATTTTGCTATTTGCCGTAGCCCTCATTTACTGATTACAAACACAAAGTGACATAAGAATTCTTAGGGAATACCTAATTACTGAATCTTGTTTTATTCAATAAAATTATTATTCCTCACCATTTTACTTTTTACTATCATCGTCCACGAGATGTATATAAAAGAATTCAGAGTATAACAGAGAATTGGTTTCTGTTAAATCAATACTCATCATGTCAATTGGCACGTTCTCAAACATTACAGGTAAACCATTTGCTTCAAGGAAATCTTTTGAGTCCATAAGGTGGAAATGAAGATGGGGTTCCGTTGAATGTCCTGTATTGCCAACTTTCCCAATTATCTCTCCTTTCATAACCTCGTCACCCACTTTAACGCGAATTGAGCCTTCGCTCAAATGTCCATAAAAACTAAATTCACCATTGTTATGGTTTATAATTATGTAATTACCACATATGAAATTCTTAAAACCTATTTTTGGAATCAATTGTTTTCTTAATTCTGCAAAAAACTCTTCTGAAAAGTTCCTGGGATCACTCATTTCGGCTTCAGGAAACTTGTCACCTATCTCCTCAACTATTCCATCACCTATTGCCATAATTTCCCGTTGAAATATATAATAATCCGAGAGTTTCGTTGGACTGGACTTTGAAGTAGTTGAAAATTCACCACTTTCCCCTAATCTGCTATCAAAAATATCAATGGCGAATTCTTGGGATAAAGCTTGCCTATGAGCTGTAAGACACATTGGATTCTGAACAATGCATAAAGAACCTTTTAAGGGGAAAATATAATCTCCTTTGCTCTGGTAAGCTGTCAATTTGATTGGAAATTCTACCACTTTTTCGTCTGAATTAATTTTGAAAGTAAAATTTGCTCGAAGTCCATCAATCTTATTCTTTCCAATATAGTGAAAGTAAAGAAGTCGAGAAAGCGGAATACACATACTTTCAGAGGGGTTCAATCCGGTTTTATTGGAAAAACCTCCTTCTGGAATATACATTTTACCGAATAAAGGCAAAAGCCTATATAATTCGTCATTCTTAATGAGATTATTGATTGTCATATTTGTTCTTTTAACGTATTTCTCCACCTCGTCTATCTGGAGTTTATATCTCGCAACCTCTTTTTTATCGCTTTTTCCGATAATATCCACTCCTGATAATTTAATTATATTCTCACTGTCGTTGGATATAACCATATCCGGCAATTTGATATTGGTTGTCCAAAATTTGTTGTCATTGTAGTAAAGTGGGATAACTTTCTTCTTCTCCGTAAAAAATCCAATTGAGATATCAGAACTAGTACTTGTTTCCTTTCCCTTTATGTAAATAGAGTCAGTAGACTCTTTAGAATTACCAGGTTGATTTATAGCAAAAATATGAATAGTCGAACTTAATAAAATTAAAAAAAATGAAATTTTGCGTAACATAAAATTACCCCCTCTGGAAATTTTTAGCAACTTTATTCATATTTATTTACCAACACTGAGTATTGCGTTTATGTCACTAATTAGCATAGTATCCGTAATATTGCAAACAATTTAACATGATGAAGTCAAGTCTTTTCTTCTCACTCTCTTCATTTTTCAAAAAGAAATGCATCTTTTCCATCTTATCCCATTCCCTCCCACGAGGAAGCTATTATTAAGCTTATGCAAAAGCCATTAAGGTAAGATTTTTTAATACATCGTCCAAGGGATTATTCAAGATGAAGTTTTCCGTTTTTGTAAAGTGCGAAGTATTTGGGTGAGCTGACTGAACCGGAGACAGGCCATCATTGCAAGCTCACTGATTCTGGTTCAACCGAAAACAAAACCTTCACTACATACTCACCAGCACCAACAGTCTCCTTTGGCGTACCAATTTTTAATAGCTACTTCCCTTGCCTTAAGTCTGTCTTTCTTCGGATTTCTTTGAAGCAACTTTCTCTTTCAAGAGTTCGCCTATACCGGCGATACTTCCCAGAATGCCCGAAGCCTCTAAGGGTAGGAAGACTTTGGTTGCCTGACCATCAGCGATTTTCTGGAGGGCTTCCAGATACTTAATGGCAATCAGGTCGTTTGTGGGATCACCTTTGTGAATGGCTCCGAAAACTGTCTCGATTGCTTCGGCTTCACCTTTGGCAACTGTTAGTTTCTGATATTTATCTGCATCGGCAACCTTCTTTATCGCCTCTGCCTGTCCTTCGGCTTTGAGTATGGCTGACTGCTTGTGGCCCTCTGCCTCAAGGATCATGGCTCTTCGATCTCGCTCAGCCTTCATCTGGCGGTGCATGGCCTCGGTAACGTCAGAGGGCGGCTCGATTCTCTGAAGCTCCACCCGGGTTACCCGGGTGCCCCATTTGTCGGTGGCATCGTCCAGAATCTGACGCAGTTTGGTGTTTATCAATTCCCTGGAGGTAAGTGATTCGTCCAGAGCCATATCGCCGACCAGGTTTCTCAAATTTGTTTGGGCCAGCTTGGTGGCTGCGGTGTAGTAATTAGCAACGTTATAGGTAACCTTCACCGGGTCGGTGACCTCGTAGTAGATCACTGCATCCACCTCCACCACCACGTTATCCTCAGTGATCACTGCCTGAGGAGGAACGTCCACCACCAGCTCTCGCATATCCACCTTTATCATCCTCTCCAGAAAGGGGATGATGATGGTAAGCCCTGAATCCGCTGTGCGCTGATACTTACCCATCCGCTCTATTAACCCCTTTTCCCAGGGTCTGACGATCTTTATCCCGCTGGCAGCAATTGCGAATACAACTACCGCTACGATTATTACACCTATTTCCATTTTAATTCTCCTCGTTTAAGATTTTGACGATTAAATGCGTCCCCTCCACCCTGATCACTTCAACGTTTTTTCCTTCTGGAATGATCTCATCGGTGTCGCTGTCTGCTCTCCATTCGTCCTTTCCGATTCTGACCCGTCCGATGTTTTTGATATTATCTATCTCTTCTATGACCACGCCCTTTTTATGGACGAACCGATCTGCGCCAATTCCCGGGGGCTGGGTTTTGGTGAATCTCTCTGCAAAGCTTCTGGAAATGGCAAAGAGCACAAATGAAACCACCACAAATGCTGCCAGCTGCCAACCCATAGCCAGACCCATAATCGCCAGAATGCCAGCAGCTAAGGCTCCCACTCCGAACCACAAAAGGAAAAATCCCATGGTGAATATCTCAGCGATCACAAAAAAAGCGGCAATAGCCATCCATATCCACCAGATTTTTATCTCCATTTCATATCCTCCTTTATCAGATCAAATTTAGACTTTTTCATACCTGATTTCTATTTCGTCTTTTTTGCCCATAGCCTGTTCGATTATCTTAGTCAGGTTTTCGCTCATTCCCTTTTCCTTGAGGAGGTTAAATATGGTTTTGCTGATATAATAATCCACGTCGGCCAGGTCCTCCTCCTCCATATTATCTCTTAGAAATTGTAACTCATCATCGCTGATTTCACCCAGGAATTTATTTGTGTTTTTATCATACAATTTTATCATCTGATACTCCTTTTCTTATTAAACTCGATTTAATGTTAACGGTTCATCTTTAAAATAGAATATAGATATTTTTCGATAAATATACCACTAAGTTGCAGTTTTATTCAATTTTTCGCTGGTGTTAATTTACTCTCACCCCTTAAGAAGTCAAGGCTTTTTTGCCTTTGGGAAATTCCCAGGAAAATCAACGTGCAAAATACGTTTACCCCATTAAGCTTGAATCTTGTTCTACATAAAAGCTTTAAAATTTTGCTACTCCAGGTCTTTCAAAGCCTTCTTTGCCTCTTTATGATCCGGCTCCAATTTTAAAGCAGCCTGATATTCTGTCTTTGCCAGCTCTTTTTCTCCCTTTTTCTCGTAAACCATTCCTAATCTGTAATGTGCCCAGGCTAAGGAGGGGCTGTTTTCGCCCGGCTCTTTTGTCAGGTATTTTTTAAAACACTCTACCGCCCGATTCAGATTCTGCCCTGATAAGGCTCCCATTTTACCGATCTGGTAATAGGCACCCATCTCCTCCGGATGGATCTCCACTATCTTTTCAAACGTCTGGGCGGCATTATCATATTTTTTTATTCTTCCATAGAAATAACCCAGCTCATAATACGAGTTCACTTTTGAAGTGTCTTTTTCTACTGCAGCCAGATATTCCTTTTCAGCTTTTTCGTACTCCTCTTCGTGCTCGTATATCAGCCCAAAAGCTTGATGCCCCAGCAGGGGATCCTGCTTTTTAATCTCCTCAGCCTGCTTTTTGGCTTCGTCCTTATTTCCCCCCATAATACCGGGGGCCACAAGATAATACTGGGCCAATGCGAATCTGGCATCCAGATTAGCCGAGTCTAACTCGACAGCTTTCTTGAACTCCTTTTTCACCTTCTTTGCCAGAAAAGGCTGTTTGAGCATGCTGGAATTCTGTGCCTTTACACCATAAGCCTGACCCAACCAGATATGATATTCACAGCTGGTGTCATTCAGCTCCACTGATTTTTTCAGCCAGTCGATTGACTTATCATGATCATCCTGAATAAGCCATATCTTTCCTATATAAAATAGCGCCGTGTCGTTCTTTGGGTTTTCTTTGACAAAACCTTCGAAGAATTCCCTTGCCTCGGGATATTTCTTCTCCTCAAAGAGCTTTATTCCCTTTTCCAATCCCTGATTTGTTTCCACTGCCAGGCTTAAGTGAAACAAAACAGAAAACAGCAAAACAAAGATACAAACCTTCCTTCTCCAATTCATCTGGATCTCCTTTCCTCTTGGTTTAATATAATATTACGGAATAGCGAGCTTGAAATGTTTCAGAAAGTGTTGTATATTAAAATTCAGGATTATTTTGTTGTTATATTTATGAGAAAGAAAATCCAACAAAAGGAAGGTATTTCAATGTTATCTATTAGATTGTATGGTGTGACCATAATAATCCTTTTAGTTATTGCAGCTTTTGTGTGCTCAATCTCCCTTTCGCAGGAAAATCATGATATAAAGAATCCTGAAGTTATCAAAGATGAGATGGTTTTAATTCCAGGTGGAGAATTTTTGATGGGCAAGGATGGAGAAGCGGATCACAGCCCTGCTCATAAGGTGTATGTGGATTCCTTTTATATGGACAGGTATGAAGTCACCAATGCTCAGTATTATAAGTTCTGCAAGGAAACTGAAAGAAAACTGCCCGAATTCTGGGGAATGGCAGAATTTCACAGCGGACCAGACTTCCCGGATTATCCGCTAATTGGAATCACCTGGAGCGATGCTAAATCCTATGCAGAATGGGCTGGCAAAAGACTCCCCACCGAGGCTGAATGGGAGTATGCTGCCAGAGGGGGTTTGGTGGGAATTAATTATCCCAATGGAGATGAATTGGATTCCACTCAGGCAAATTATTCTGTCAAAGGGGTTGTCAAGGGAACAGTTCCAGTTGGCACTTATCCTCCCAATGCTTTGGGCCTTTATGATATGGCCGGCAATGTCTGGGAATGGATTTCAGATTATTATGATGGGGATTATTACCAAAATAGTCCCTATAAAAATCCGCAGGGTCCGGAGGATGGCAAATTCAGGGTGATACGCGGGGGCAGCTGGCATTCCGGATCTTATTGCAACAGGGTCTATTACCGCAAAGCCTTACCCTCCAACTGGGTCGATTTCGCCGTCGGCTTCCGATGTGCTAAAGACTTGCGTTAGATTCA
>JBARPA010000006.1:0-12666 GCA_049642665.1 Candidatus Zixiibacteriota bacterium | reverse complement strand
GTAGATTAAGATTCCATAGGTTGCAGCAATCAAACTGGAGATTATGGCTGTGGTTCTGTTATATAGCTTTTTAGCTAAAAGATACACTAAAATGCAGGAAAAAGAACCAACCACGTGCTGAATCAATCGGGGAATAAAATAACCATGCCCAAAAAGCTTGTAAACCAAAGCCAGAAAATAGGGATAGAATGGAGCTCTGAAGAAAATCGAGGAACCGAACCAGTTGCCAGAAGCTATGTTTTGAGCCCAGACATCGTGATAAAGAGGATCCATGGTGGGAACGTTAAAATGAGGATTGGTCTGCATCTGAAGCAAATAGATCAAGCGTAAGGCAAAGCTGAACAGGAAGAGAAATATTAAGTAAAAGAACTCCTTTTTGTTTTTAACGAAATCAAATCTCATATAGAAAATATATCATCTGGTTGAGGTTTTGTCAAATTGATAACATAAATTGAAATCTAATTTGGAACGATAGCCTCACCTTGCCCTCAAGGTGGCTCTGCGATGTAGCGGAAAGCTTTAGCTTTCCATTCTTCCCATCGCACCCCGAATGGAGGTCTAAAGACCCCCCGCTACAATCCGGTAACACAAGTTATCTTTCCGCTAAAAGCGGGATTATCACAGGTTGGGACAACCTGTGATACCGAATTTTGTAGCCCGCCGATTTATCGGCCAAAAACATGCCCCATAAATGTGGCAACTACAAAAAATCCATCTAAAAAAAGCCCAATAAATTGGGCGACTACCAGTCCAGTTAAGTATGCAAAGGAATGCATACATTACCAAAGCTATTGCATAGAACCGATTTCCATAGCAGATAAACATTCCTGGTCTCTGTCACCAAACGAATTTACACCTTTTTATCATTTTCCTTATTCTTAATCTGTTCAATTAGTTACGCTGTTATTGGTCTAGAGTCTTGTTACCTCTGCTGGAAACTCATCAAAATTTCCCTTTATCAATATGCGGCATAGGGATTGCTCAATCCCTTTATTGAGGGGATCACCAGAAAAGAGTAAAAGTCATGAAAAGAAAATTTGAATTAATTTCCATTTTTCTGATTTCCCTCTTGGTTTTGGGACTTAATTTTCCCACCCAGGCAGAGAAGATCTCCAAGGACCTTTCCTTAAGACTTGAACAGATTGATGATTTTGATTACCAATCCTGTATTCTGATTCCTAAAGTTCAGAGCGACACAGATTTTCTTAAATACAAATTATCGAAAATAAAGCCTTCCCGTAAGCTCCGGCATAATCTAGTAATAAACTGGTTAAAACAGAATGCCGAGAGCTCTCAATCTGATCTGCTGCAATATCTGGAAGAGAAAAAAAGGGATGGTTCTGTCGCGGACTTCAGAAGTTTCTGGATAACCAATGCCATCTCATTGATAGCAACTAAAGAACAGATCAGAAGTATTGTCCAGAGATCGGATGTGGAAATCATCTATCCCGATTATCCCATATCTCTGATTGACCCGGTTTCCGATCCTCAGCTTTCCCTGCAGGATTTGGGGGACAGAAGCCTGGATGCCATTGGGGTCAGGGAGGTATGGAGGATGGGGTATACTGGTAAGGGGAGATTGGTGTGCAGCTTTGATACCGGTGTTGAGGGAATGCATCCGGCTTTGATGGATAGCTGGCGGGGGAACAACGGGGGGAATTTGAGCTGTAGCTGGCTTGACCCTTATAACTCCACCTATCCCTATGATCTAAAAGGACACGGAACGCATACTATGGGAATTATGGTGGGCAAAACTGAACAGGATACAACCGGTGTAGCTTTCAATGCCCAGTGGATCTGTGCCGGGGTGGTAGATAGGGGTAAGGATTTCTCCAGCACCATCTCAGACATTCTATCAGCATTTGAATGGGCGGTCGATCCGGATGGTAACCCGGAGACTCTGGATGATGTACCCGATGTGATCAATAACTCCTGGGGAATTCCTTTGTTAGTCCATCAGCCTTGTGAGCAGACCTTCTGGCAGGCTATTGATAATGTGGAGGCGGCTGGCGTGGTAACCATTTTTGCTGCGGGAAACGAGGGTCCTGATTCTATGACCATCAGAACTCCGGCTGACAGGATTTCCTCGCCCTATAATACTTTTTCAGTGGGAGCAGTCGATGCTAACACCTTTTCCTATCCTGTGGCGGATTTCTCCAGCAGGGGTCCGTCCGGTTGTGATTCGGTAACCATTAAGCCTGAGGTTTGTGCGCCCGGGGTTAAGGTGAACTCCACCTACTTAAACGGCAGCTATCGGCGGATGAGCGGGACCTCCATGGCTGCGCCCTTTGTGTCTGGAGCTGTGGGTATACTCAGGGAATATAACCCTGAGGCAACTGTGGAGGAGATAAAACAGGCTCTGATAAGTTCCGCATCGGATCTGGGTCCGGCAGGTGAAGACAATGCATACGGCTGGGGTCTTATCAATGTTAAAAAGGCTCTGGAACTGCTGACTGCACCCTCCTGTCCCAGCGTTTACCTGGACAGCTTCTACCTCCAGATTCAGACTTACACCTCCTCCCTTGATACTGCTAACTTGTGTCTGAGCCTGGGTAATTGGGGCCAGGATGTTGAGGGCGTGACAATAACTTTGATCTCTGATGATTCCATGATCCAGGTTAATAAAAACTATTCGTTCCTCGGAGATATAGTTTCCGGTGCGACTCTTTCAAATCACTCTGACCCTTTTGTGATAAGCTATGATCCAAACTTAGCTGGAAACTATGTAGCAAGATTTACCTTGAGTATCTTCGGTGATAGTCCGCCTTATTCAAAGGAGATAAAGTTTTCCATACCCATAAATGAAAATACGGTTTTTTCCACCGGAGATCATGATATAGGAAATTTTGAATTTACCATTTCCAATTTTGGATCCTATGGCTTAAGTAATTGGTCATTTAATCCAATGGGAGGCCGGGGTTTTATATATCCAGAGGAGGGCATGGATAATTTGTACGAGGGTGCTCTGATTCTGGGAACAGACGTAGATCAGGTTTCAGACGGAGCCAGAGACTCGACAGGGTCAAAAGCCGATGAGGATTTCAAACCGATTCCAGATCAAATCCTCCAGATCATTAATCCGGGTGAGGTCTCGGATCAGGATGGAATTGCAACGTTCACCGATTCAAATTCCCTAAATCCCATGGGTGTGAAAATAATCCAGAAAAGTCTGTGCTGGGATGATCCAGGCGAGGATAGTTATCTCATTTTAGAATACAGTCTTGAAAACATAAGTTCTCAATCCATTGAGGACTTCTACATCGGCTTGCTCTTTGATTGGGATATCCCTCTTTCCTCGCCGGATGATGATAAGGTGGGTGTGGATGCTTCTTTGAACCTGACATATCAGTATGATTTTAAGGAAAGCATATATTTAGGAATAGCCCCCTTGACAGCTCCTGTAAAAGCGATTCAGCCAGTTGACAACTCCCTGTGGCTTTACAATGGATTTACCAAAGAGGAGAAATATAAATTCCTGTCCGGAGAGTATAATTTCTTCCCGGATACCTCAGCCGGGGATTGGTCCCAGATCGTTTCAGCCGGTCCTTTTAACATTCCCGTTGGCCAGAAGGTGAAGGCAGCATTTGTAATAGCAGGCGGCCGAACCCTGGAGGAATTAAAGGATAATGTTTCAAAAAGTAAAATTAAATACGACCAGTGTGTAACCGACGTGGAAGATGATTATGCTCCGGACCCAGCAGTTGATTTTCATCTGGGGCAGAACTATCCCAATCCCTTTAATCCCGCCACCACCATTCCCTTCTCAGTTAACAGTTCACAGTCAACAGTAAACAGTCCCATCCATACCACCCTGTCTATTTACAATGTTCTGGGGCAAAGAGTAAAAACTTTATTAGATGAGAAAAAGCAACCCGGAAAATATGAAGTGGTGTGGGATGGAAGAGATGAAAAAGGGAACCAGGTTTCAAGCGGGGTATATTTATACAGGATCCAGGTCGGGAAGTTCGTCCAGGTTAAAAAGATGGTTGTGCTGAAGTAGAGTTAAGAGTAGAGAGTAGAGAGTAAAGAGTTAAGAGTTTAATCCCCACTTCTATAAAGGGTGGGGATTTTCTTAATCGTCAGATCATTAGCCATCTTATAGAGATTGTGGGAATGTTGAAAATGCAAAAACAAGTTTTACACTAAAACAGCTAATTACTGATTTCTGATTTCTGTTTACCGTATACTTAAAATACAAATTTCTTGCATTGAATTTCCCGATGGCATATATTGAAACTGGAGGTAAAAAAGGATTTGAGTATGAAAAACGTTGTGATTTTAGGTTCTACCGGCTCTATTGGCAAATCTACGCTTTCTGTTCTGGAGAATTTTACTGAAAGGTTTAATGTATTCGGGCTTTCAACTAATGTTAATACCAGACTTCTGGGTGCTCAGGTTGAAAAATACAAACCTAAAGTGGCTGTGGTTTTCGATTCCAATAAGTATGAGCAATTTAAAAGGGACCGCAGATTCAAAAGAACTAA
Source organism: Candidatus Zixiibacteriota bacterium (assembly GCA_049642665.1). GTDB lineage: Bacteria > Zixibacteria > MSB-5A5 > MSB-5A5 > SM23-73-2 > CAYURP01. Next base: position 8,182 of record JBARPA010000006.1, on the reverse strand, counting down.
AATATTATGCGGTATAGAGGGCTTGAAAAGCCTAGTTGCCCTTCCTGAGGTGGATCTGGTGATTAACGCTCTGGTGGGAGGGGTGGGCCTTATCCCCACGCTGGAAGCACTGAAGGCTAAAAAGAATTTAGCTCTGGCTAATAAGGAAGCTCTGGTTATGGCCGGGGATTTGATTAAAAAACAGGCTCGAAAAAGCGGAGTCGAGATACTGCCCATTGATTCCGAGCATGTGGCTTTAAAACAGTGCCTTATGGCTGGTAAAATAAACGAGGTCAAAAACCTTATCTTAACTGCCTCGGGTGGACCCTTCTATAATAACAAAAAAAATCTCAAAAGAATAAAGGTAAGCGATGCTTTGTCTCATCCCACCTGGAACATGGGTAAAAAGATCACCATCGACTCGGCCACCCTGATGAATAAAAGCTTGGAAATTATCGAGGCACATCATCTTTTCGATATCCCGCCGGAGAAGATAAAAGTCCTGATTCATCCGCAATCCATTGTTCACTCCCTGGTGGAATTCGTGGATGGTTCGGTGATAGCCCAGATGAGTGTCCCGGATATGAAACTGGCGATTCAATATGCCCTTTTCTATCCTGACAGGGTGGGGACAATGAATCTATCCCTGGATTTACCTAAAATAAAGAATCTGACCTTTAGCGAACCTGATCATAAAAGGTTTCCCTCCCTGAAACTTGCCTACAGGGCTTTGAATCTGGGGGGAACAGCTCCCTGTGTCTTGAATGCTGCCAATGAGGTAGCAGTAGGCGCTTTTTTGAAACAAAGGCTGGGTTTTGTCGATATTATATCTATAGTTGAAAAGGTTTTGAAATCACATAAGGTGGTGAAAAAGCCAAAGCTAAATGATATTATTAAGGCAGATACCTGGGCAAGAGAAAAAGCTCTTAAGTTGACCCAAGAAAAACTATGATAACTCTTTTATCATTCATATTAGTTTTAGGAATTCTGATCTTTGTGCATGAGCTGGGGCACTTTTTGGTGGCCAAGTCAGTGGGCATAAAGGTGGAGAAGTTCTCTCTGGGCTTTCCTCCCAAGATGGTGGGTAAAAAGATCGGGGATACCGAGTATATGATATCCTGGATTCCCCTGGGAGGATACGTTAAAATGGCCGGGGATAACCCGGAGGAAGAAAAAGCCACCTGGGAGCCTTATGAGTTTATGTCCAAATCCGTTTCCCAGAGAGCCATGGTGGTCCTGGCCGGTCCGGTGATGAATTTTATCCTGGCTGCTTTTATCTTCTGGGGGATTTTTCTTTTTGCCGGCCAGCAGATAATTCACGACGATAAAACTGAAATTGGCTTTGTAGGTGAGGAAAGCCCGGCTCAGAAGGCCGGGATTGAGGTTGGGGATGTGATATTTTCTATTAACGAACACCAGGTGGAGAATTTCAGGGAGATGGCGGAGATAATTTATGAGCAGGTGGAAAAGCCGGTCCTGGTGCAATGGAAAAGAGGGGAGGAAAAATTCCAGGCGACCATAGTAACCCAGAAGGATAAGGTCATAAATCAAAATGGCGAGACCGAGGAGGTGTGTAAAATCGGGGTCAGCCCCACTTATTCAACTATCAGGCTCAATTTCTTTAAATCCTTCTGGGAGGGAGTAAATACAGCGGTTTTCATTCTGGTGGAAACGGTCAAATTCATAATCGCTCTTGTAATAGGAACTGCCTCCCTGAAACTAATAGGGGGTCCGATTTTCATCGCTCAAACTGCCGGGGAGACTGCCCGAATGGGAATTGTCAGCCTTTTGTCCTTTATTGCCATTCTATCCGTTAATCTGGCTCTGGTCAATGCTATGCCCATACCGGTTCTGGACGGTGGACATATCCTCTTTTTGATCATCGAGAAAATCCAGGGGAAACCTTTAAGCCTGAAGCAGAGGGCAATTATGCAGCAGATCGGGTTTGCCTTCCTTTTGTGTACACTAATCCTGGTTACCTACAATGACTTCGCTAGACTGATCAGGTAAGATCACACTTCTTAGTTTTTCCATTAAAACCTTCAATTTTCAAATCAAATAAACATTAAATAGCTATTAAAGGTAAACAATTTTTATCACTTGAATTTAACTATTCAAGATTGAATTTTCAGGAAGAATTGATTTAATGGGATTAAATGTAGGTTTTTTATAAAGTTGAAAATTATGAGGGATTCTTAAGCCTGTTCCTGCCACTGGTTCACTTTTTCAGTGTATTCCTGGAGTTGTTTTTCAGCGGTTGATTTTTTCTCGCTCTCTGATAGAATGTAGAAGCTGGCTTTTTGACGGTCCGGAGCAACCAGTACCCAGGAGTCGTCGTTTAATATTCTCACGCCGTCGATCAATTCTCTGGTTCTGTCTTCGGTAAACTTCATCAGCTTTCTCATCACCTCGCCCTTTTTGCTCCAGGGGCAGGGGATGTTCTTTTTCAACAGGAAATATTTGTCCACGTCCTGTCTTACCTGGCCTAATTTCTTTTTATTCTTGGCCATTAGTTCCAGGATTTTGACCACATCGAACATGGCGTCAACCCCTGACTGGAATCCGGGGAAGATAAAGCCGCCTTTGGTTCCACCCACAAAATCAACACCCAGGGAGTTAATGGCATCCATCATAGCCAGATGGTCGTTACGTACCCGGATGACCTTTACCCCATACTCGGATGCGATCCTTTCCACCCCCATGGAAGCCACCACGGGCACCGCAATCTTTTTAGCCGGATGAGAACTCAGGAAAAGGGAAGTAACGACCAAAAGTAAAAGGTCGTTGTCTATGGGTTTACCCTTCTCGTCCACTGCCTGGATTTTCTCTGCGCCTGCATCCAGAAGAAAGCCGGCATCGGCTTTGAGCGTTTTCACTATTGAGGAAAGCTGCTCCAGAGACTGCCTGAGCTCCTGTTCTGATCGGAAAAGGCGTTTGGGATCCAGGTAGGCGTTCAAAGAGATAACATCACAGCCTAATGCTCCAAAGATGGCCGGGAAAATCTCCGAGGCTCCTCCGTTGGAATAGTCAACCACAATTTTAATTTTAGCTTTTCTAATTTTTTTAGCATCTATAGCTTTAAGGAAGCTTTCCCGATAGGATTCTCTGATCCTCTGAGGATAAGTTATCTTGCCGGTTTCCTCCGGGGAAGCCCTTCGGAAATCCTCCCTGAAGAATAACCGTTCCACGGATTTAGTTTTAAAAGTAGGCAGATCCAAGCCTCCGCTGTTGAAAAATATGATATCTGTCTGGCGTCTGTCCAGAGGCGAGATTCTCACATAGATGCCACCTTTTTCCCGTCCGGATTTCAGCTCGAAGCGGACCAGAGGTATGGGCAGGGTTCTCAGATCGGCCACGTGGACTCCGATTGACAGGAGCCCGCAGATCAAAGCTCGGTTGGTCATTCTGGAGGTTCTGCCGGCATCCCGGGATACGACCACCGAGTTTCCTTTACCCAGCATTGCTCCAAAGGCGGCACCCAGTTTGACGGCGAATTCTGGAGTTACCTCCACATTAGCTAATCCGATCACCTTGGCATCGGTGAATAGCTCCCGGTTCCATCTCTCGCCCCAGACCAGACTGGAGGAGAGTATGGATTCGGATTCCACCTCCTTGCCTGGCCAAACCTTTACATTAGCTTTTATTTTAGCCCGGAATCCTATTCTGGAATCTTCGGATATGACGTTATTCTCGGAAAGAATTGCCTCATCCTCTACCAGGACGTTATTCCCTACCAGGGATTCGGTGATATTGACCCGGGCTCCGATCTGAGTATCCCTCCAGACTACGGAACGAGTAATGATTGACTCCTCACCGATTTTAACCCGATCGCCGAAAATCGAGTCGGATAGCACAGATTTTGATCGGACAACACAATCATTTCCCAGGATAACCGTCCCCTTGAACTTAACTTCTTTACCTAATTTGAGATTCTTCCCGGCCCAGACAGAGCTGCCATTTTTCTGAAGTAGATTGCCGCTTATTTCCACCTTGACTTTCCCCTCGAGTATATCCTGATGAGCCAGGGCATACTCCTCCAGATTTCCCACATCTTTCCAATATTTTGGGGTGATGTAACCAAAGAGTGGTCTTTTTTCATTGAGCATCAAGGGGAAAAGGTCTTTGCTGAAGTCAAAGGTTTTGTGCTGGGGGATCTTATCCATAACCTCAGGTTCCAGGATATAGATTCCGGTATTTATGGTATCGCTGAAAACCTCGCCCCAGGTTGGCTTTTCCAGAAATCTGTCTATCTCCCCGTTTTCCCTGGTAATCACCACACCGTAGGAAAGTGGATTTTCCTTGCGGGTTAAAACCATGGTGGCCTGGGCTTTTTTCCCAATGTGAAAATCGATTGCCTCTTTTAAATCGATATCTGTTAAAACATCCCCGGAGATCACCAGAAACCTTCCATCCAAAAACCTCTCAGCGTTTTTCACGCTTCCCGCAGTTCCAAAGTCTTCGGTGGCCATCACGTATTGGATTTTCACTCCCCATTTGGACCCATCCCCGAAATAGCTTGTTATATCCTCAGGTTGGAAATAGAGAAGAATAACCAGATCAGTAAGCCCATATTTCTTTAAAAGAGTTATTATATGCTCCATCATGGGCTTATTGGCGATATGAACCATGGGTTTGGGCAGGTTACAGGTCAAAGGACGGAGGCGGGTTCCGAATCCTCCTGCCATTATTATTGTTTTCATAAGTTTAATTTATACGGTTTGAAAGAGAGGGTTAATAATTACTCTTTACATATCTATAATCGAAAGAAATACGATTCTCTTTAAGAAATTGGAAAAATTTTTTATGGAAATGTTCTCTTGGTTTTGTTTTATCTTTTATTACAAAACTCAGAAAATGGCGACCATAAGGCCAGAAAAAAGTATTAAAAAAACTCCCAAAGAGATCAGAGAATATTTAAAGTCTTTTAGTTTCAGAAACGAAAACAAAGCTATGATGACCCTTAACATAGGAGTGAACATCAATACCAGAAGCCCGATGTTTATAACTCCCTGGGGCTGGAATCCGGACAAGCTGGACAAAAGCTCTCCAACGGACATTGGGAGCAGCTTGGCATCCCGAGCTGGTCCCGGGGACGTGAACAGAAATAAAGCCAGACCCAAGATCAAGATGATGAAAGCAGAGTAAGCTCCTATCTTGAGGATCAAATTGACATTGGAATATAGGGAATTCTCTTTTTTCATTTTATAAAAACAGAAAATGCAGGTCCATTCCTTTGAAAAACATCTTCAAAGCCAAATAGAATACTACTACCACAAAAATTCTTTTTAAAATTGAGGTCTTTATCACCTGGAACAACCGGGAGCCAATGGCGGCCCCCAGGAAAACTCCCACCACAGTTGCACCGGAAATAGAAAGGTTCACATCCCCTCGGAAATAGTAGATAAAACAGCTGGCGGAAGCAGTTACCCCCAGCATGAAATTGCTGGTGGCCGTGGCTGTCTTCAAGGGCACATCCATCAGAAGATACATTGCCGGAACCTTGATCACTCCTCCGCCAATGCCCAAAAGCCCGGACACGTTTCCGGCAAAAAAGGATGCCAGCATGCCCAGAGGCATTCGTTTAACCTGATAATTATCATCAGGATTTCCCTTTTTGTTGCTGTTTTCAACTACAGATCTTTTCTGGAGCATAGACCAGCCAGTATAAAGTAAGAGAAAGGAGAAAATCACGCTCAGGGTATTTCTGGCCAGAATTCCGGCTATCAGGCCTCCTATGATTGCTCCAATAGTTGTTGCTAATTCCAGAGTCATTCCCAGGCGAATATCGGTCAACCTCTGCTGAACATAGTGGGTGGCCGCTCCGCTGGAGGTGGCGATAACACATAAAAACGAGGTGCCAATAGCCGTGTGAATAGGTATATCAAAGAGCAGAGTCAACATGGGAATGATTAAAACACCACCCCCCAAGCCCAGAAGTGAGCCGAATATCCCAACAATAATACCCCCCAGCATCATAAAAAGATATTCCATTTATTTATTATATCTTGAGTATTTTAATCTTCTATTTTTAGAAAACTGTCAATAGTAGCTTTAACCTTTTCCCAGGTCTTTTTGATACTGCCGCTTCCGTCAACAATCTTTACCCTTTTTTTATTTTCCCTGGCAATTTCAAGATAACCCTTGCTTATCTTTCTATAAAATGCCAGGTTTTCCTTTTCCAGTCTATCTTTGTTTTTCTTAAGCTTTGCTCTCTTTTTATACACTTCAAGGGTAACATCTATTAATAAGGTAAGGTCGGGTTGGACTCCCAGGGTGGATTTTTTGTTCAGGTTCTTTATCCAAATTTTGTCCAGTCCTCTGCCATAGCCCTGGTAAGCTAAGGTAGAATCTGAAAAGCGATCGCATATCACAACTCTTTTTTCTTTTAAGGCTGGAATTATCTTTTTTTCAATTAACTGGGATCGGCTTGCAAGATACAACATAAGTTCGGTTATTGGTGTAATAACGGATTTACTTTTAAGAAGTATCTTTCTTATCTGTTCCGAGACTGGTTCTCCCCCCGGTTCCCTGAGAAAAAGGACGTCAAATCCTTTTTTTCTTAGATATCCAACAGTTTTTTTTACCTGGGTTGTTTTCCCGGATGCATCGATCCCTTCAAAGGTGATAAATATTCCTTTTTTCATATTTAATTAAAAACAGGAGTCTTCTATTTATAGAAAACGAAAATGATGTTCCGAAAATCTCCTGATTTCTATTTACGAGCTAAAGCCTTTTTTGGAGCGGGTTTGGCAGCCTTCCTGGCGTATTTCTTTATGAACTCCTCGGTCAGCCTTCGGGCCTCATCATCTGTATACTGAACCGGAGGGGATTTCATGAAATAGGAGGCCGGAGCCTTAATGGTTCCTGAGAGCTTATTATTCAAGGCCAGTTTACAGCATCTTACAGCATCAATCACCACGCCGGCTGAGTTAGGGGAGTCCCAGACCTCCAGCTTTAATTCCACATTTATAGGCACATCGCCAAAGCTGTTGCCTTCCATTCTCAGGTAGCACCATTTTCTGTCGTCAAGCCAGGGCACGTAATCGGATGGCCCGATGTGGATGTTTTTTTCTCCTATATCATAATCCAACTGTGATGTGACCGCATTGGTTTTGGATATCTTCTTGGATTTAAGCCGGGCTCGCTCCAGCATATTCAAAAAGTCTGTATTGCCGCCCACGTTCAACTGGCTGGTCTTTTCCAGCCTGACGCCCCTTTCCCGGAACAACCTGGTTAAAACCCTATGAACGATTGTGGCGCCCACCTGGGATTTTATGTCATCCCCGATAACCGGCAGTCCCCGGTCCACAAATCTTTTCTGCCAGTAATTTTCCCTGGCGATGAATACGGGAATACAGTTGATGAAGCCACATCCTGCGTCCAGAATCTGCTCAACATACCATTTGGTAGCTTCTTCAGAGCCCACCGGAAGGTAGCTGACCACCACGTCTGTCCTGGTTTCCTTTAATATCTTCACAATATCAGCAGTGGGGCCTGGTGCCGGTTCGATGATTTTGCTCAGATACTCGCCCAGACCATCGTGGGTCATACCTCTGTGAACCGGAACTCCCAGATTGGGCACATCAGAGAACTTATAGGTATTGTTGGGCTTAGTAAAGATCGCTTTAGATAGGTCTTTGCCTACCTTATTTTTATCGATGTCAAAGGCAGCTGAGAACTCAATGTCTTTTATATGATATCCTCCCAGATTAACGTGCATCAGTCCCGGAACAAAATCGGTTTCTTTAGCTTTCTTATAATACTCCACACCCTGCACAAAGGATGAGGAACAGTTGCCTGCTCCGATTATAGCTACCCTTACTTTATCCATTTTTGCTCCTTTCGTTTTAGATGCAGGCCTACGAGTCAATCTCTGCTTCCTTCATTTTATTTCTTATGTACCAAATTCTCTGAATTACGGTAAAATTCGACAGGATGGCAATCAGACAGATAGCCAGGGTCATAAAGAAATGTTTGGTATAGGGAATGGATCCCAATATAGCCCCTGCCACTAAGAATGTCATCCTCTCCTGTCTTTGCATCAGGCCGATCTTACACTCAAAACCCAGACCTTCAGCTCTGGCTCTGGTATAGCTGACCAGAAACGATCCGGCAATAGCCAGAATAAGAATAACAAGCATTAAAGGGCTTCTCCTCCAGTAGAAAACAGCCAGTCCCATATATATCAAGACCTCCGCATACC
>JBARPA010000005.1:0-18869 GCA_049642665.1 Candidatus Zixiibacteriota bacterium | reverse complement strand
GGAGGTGGTTTACGAAAATACAGAAGCCCAGTGCAAGCTCGCAGGCACCCTGACCCTGCCGCGTGAAGGCTGCCCCTGTCCTGCAGTTCTTTTGGTTTCAGGGGGCGGGGCACAGAACCGGGATGGGTTGATTCTGGGGCATCGTCCATTTCTGGTTTTAGCGGATTACTTAACAAGACGGAGAATTGCCGTTCTCAGGGTGGATGATAGAGGGATGGGAGCTTCCACAGGCGACCGCACACTCTCAACAAGCGAGGACTATGCCCAGGATGCACTGGCCGGGGTTGAGTTTCTTAAAAATCATTCTGATATAGATCCCAAACGGATTGGACTTATTGGCCACAGCGAGGGCAGTGTTATCGCCTCTTTGGTTGCAGCACAATCGAAAGATATCGCCTTTATTGTAATGCTGGCAGGTCCGGGCTTGCCTGGCGAGGAATACAACTACCAGTTCGAGGAATCGATCAGCCGGGTATTAGGCCGAAGCGAGGAGACAATTGACTCAATACTTGCCCTTCAAAAGAGAATTTTCGCTGTATTGAAATCCGAAAAGGACACTGTTGCTGCTCGAGCAAAGCTTCGCCATATTCTGGAAAAACTCGAACCGCCAATGGCTGAACCTGTGATACAAGCGAACCTTCAAAGATATCTCTCACCCTGGTTCCGCTATTCAATCACCTATGATCCTGCACCAACACTGCGCAAAATAAAATGTCCAGTTCTAGCATTATTCGGAGAAAAGGACATCCAGGTCCCGACCGAGGGAAATCTGGAGGGAGTGGAAAAAGCACTTAAAGACGGAGGCAATCCCGACTATCGAGTCGAGGTACTGTCAGATTTGAACCACCTATTCCAGACCGCACAAACAGGCGCCCCATCCGAGTATGCCCAGATCGAGGAAACCATCGCCCCCAAGGCCTTAGAAATGATTGCAGCCTGGATACTGGAGCACACGATTAAGTGAAGCTAAAAGCTTCACACTCCAAAGATATAAATGCGATAACACGGTAACACAGGTTGTCTCAACATGTGTTTTGTGTAAAACTTAAACAAAGGTTACTAAAAAAATATTTTTTTAAATATTTTTTGCATCAGAATAGAAAAGGAATCAAAATAAAAACATTTTTTTAAAGAAGTTGATATTTCTTTTTCTTGTTATAATTTGATAGATAAGGTAGTTACTGAATTTCGATTCTTATTGACATGATTAAAGAATTGGTTAAAATTTGATATGTACCATTTTTATATAGACGAGACCTATAAGGGAGAGAGAGGCCATAGGTTATTTGCACAGGGAGGATTGATAGTAAGTGAAGGTGACATCCCATATGTTCAAAAAGAATTCTGGGATTTGAAAAAGAGGTTTGGCTTAGAAAGGAGTGATCCTGTAAAGTGGAGCCCCCACGAAAATGAACCTGAATACAAAAAGCAAAGGCTAATAGAGGATCAAAACAAATTTAAACTAGAGGTTTTGAAACTAATAACAAAACTAAAAGTATCATTAATTACATCTGTCATACACGAATCAGAGCTTGACTTTACATATGATATAACTTTCTATCAAAACAATGCACTAGACTTCATTGCGAAAAGATTCCAATATTTTCTTAGAGCAGAAACGAAGATAAGAGGAGATATTTATAATCCTTCAGGTCTGATAATCACAGATCATCCAGGTAGTACAAGAGAAAGCGAAATGTCTAAACACTACTCTAAGATTTGGCACGAAACAGCATCAAATGATGTTAAGCTTTGTCTGATGAGGGAAACTATATTTTACAGTCACTGTAAGTCCTGTTGTACACTACAATTGGCCGACTTTGTAGTAGGAGCCACAAGGATGAAGGCGGAAGATAAAACTAATCATTACTTCGAGATAATAAGAGATCGCTTTAGACAAGATGGAGGGAAAATCATTGGGTCGGGTATAGTTGTTTTTCCTAGTTTCTCCCACTTGGCAAAAAACTTTGTTTAATAGTACTGATGGCATCGAAATATAAATCTAATAGAAAAATAATTCGCATAAAAAGAGATAGAGATAAACCGATATATTCAGTCCTTACACCTAAGGTCTTATTTAAACTTTATCATAAAGAAGAGAAATCATTAGAAGACATTGCGCGACTATTTGGGTGTACTCGAATGTATGTTATGAAACTTAGCGTAAAATATGGTATCCGTTTAAGGACAAAAGGTCAAGCAAGATATTTGGCACTAAAGGCAGGTAAATTACCACAGCAATATCGAGCCGTAAATCATGACTTCTTTTCGAAATGGACGAGTAAAATGGCTTACGTGCTTGGGTATTTTTGTGCAGATGGATGTATGTTTCTAGAAAAAAAGGTTAGATTGTGGCATTTTGTTATTGCTTCAAACGACTGGGCTCACCTTGAAACGATAAGGAAAACAATAGTATCAACACACACATTCCGAAAGAGCACTAAACAGCCCAAATTACTTACTATGAATATAGTTAGTGATAAAATCTGTAAAGACTTATTAAAACTTGGAATAACACCAAAGAAAAGCCTGACATTGCGTTTCCCTGACGTTCCGAATAAATACCTAAATGATTTCATCAGGGGATATTTTGATGGAGATGGGAGCATATATATGGAGAGTCGTAATCAAGCAGCTAGGCTCAGTATATCCTCGGGTTCAAGAAATTTCCTGTTCACACTTAATAACCATTTAGAGCAGTTGGTTCCTGGTGTGGTAGGGAAGTTATACAAGCATAAACACGCTCGGTGTTACTATTTGCGTTATGTCAGAATGAATGACATTACTAGACTGTTCAAATATCTATATCCAAACTTTGAAAAGACCTTATGTTTAAAAAGAAAATTCGAAAAATTTCAGGAAGCACTTGCCACAATACAGGCAAAAATCAAAAAATGTGATGATAGAAAAAATAAAAACATATAACACAGGTTGTCCCAACCTGTGTTATAAACCACACCTTGAGACAAGGTGTGCTACCTAACGGTTTAATACTATTCTATGTACCCTTGTTTTTTCTGTTACCTCTGTCATCTTTGGGTTGGTGTAATATTTTGTAATGTCCATCTAAGGAGTGTATCCATTCACAGCCACATTTTTCACATTTGAAGTGTTCCGGCGTTAAGAGTTTGCCATCAGATATCCATCTGTCGCCAGCCAAAGCGTGGCAATTTGGGCATAATTCTATTGATACCTCTTCAGTATGAATATCTATAGAACCCGATGTATAAGATTGCGCGCTTGCAGTATCCAAGGCTTCTGCATACTTTTCTTTAGTATCTTGTATGTCTTTTAGTTTTTCTCTTAGCTCTTTGTTCTCTTTGATAAGTGCTTCCATATCTTTTTTCTTTTCATCATCCATCTTCTCTATGGCTATCTCTTTCTGCTTTTTCAATTTCTCTTCCTGGATCTTTAGTCTTTCCTCATATTTAAGCCACAGATACTTTTCCATATAATGGACTTTTTCAACCTCTCCTCTCATCATATTGAGATGCTGTTTTAAGGCATCTATTTGCTTTTCATAGATTTTGCCAATTATTCCCCATACTATGAACACTAAACCTGCTAACTGACCAATTGCGACTAATAGACCCTGTAGCAATGTCATAAAGCCTCCTCATTCTAATGCTTTTAACACATTTTAATTCAGTAACACAGTTTGTGTCAAACTTTATTTCTAGCCACACCTTGAGACAAGGTGTACTACCGAAAAATAAATATTTCAAGAAATTTATCTAAGTTCCCTTAAACCATACTTATTTATTTTCCTATAAAGCGTTCTTTCGCCGATGCCTAAGATTCTGGCGGCTTTGCGGCGGTTGCCGCCAGTTTCTCCTAAGGTTTTCTCTATTAGCTCTTTTTCCATTTCCTCCATGCTCTGAGGAGGTAAAACCTCTTTTAGACGAGACTCTTTTTCCCAGGGCTTTTCTATATCTACAAAATATTCGGGCTTTAATTCACCTTGTGAAAATAATGCCTTTCTTAAGTGTAATATCTCCTGCCTTAAACTCAGGATTGCCTGATAAATCAGCTCATGCTCTGCTGTTTGGACAGATTTTCCGGTTACTACTGGCAATTGGCGCTGGGACTGAAGCTTCTCGTCCACATATCTTCTGACCATCTGAGCTTCGATTACCTGATCCGGGGCTAATACGAGTGTGCTCTCCAGAAAATTCCTCAACTCCCTCACATTTCCGGGCCAATGATACCTCAGAAGTATGTCCATTGCCTCATCGGTTACGCCTTTTATCTTTCTGGTGGATTCTGCATTCAGCTTCCCAATGAAATCGTGCACCAGTATGGGTATATCCTTTATCCTTTCTCTCAAAGGCGGCACGTCTATCTTGACTACTGCTAATCTGTAATATAGATCATCCCTGAAACTCCCCTCCCTGACGCTTTGCTCTATGTCTTTATTGGTAGCAGCGATGACCCGGACATCGACTTTAACATCCTGAGTTCCGCCCACCCTCAAAAAGCTCCGTTCTTCTAAAACTCGGAGCAGCTTCACTTGAGTTGACAAAGGTATCTCAGCTATCTCATCTAAAAATATTGTCCCTCTATCAGCTCGCTCGAAAAGACCCTGTCTTCGGGCAATGGCTCCGGTAAATGCTCCCTTCTCGTGTCCGAAAAGCTCTGATTCCAAAACACCTTCTGCTAAGGCACCTGTATTGGCTGCGATAAAGGGATTACCTCCTCTGAGGCTGTTGTGGTGTATGGCGCGGGCGATAAGCTCTTTTCCGGTTCCGCTTTCTCCGGTTATCAAAACGGTGATGTTGGTGGGCGCCACCTGCATGATGGTCTCGGCTATTCTTTTCAATTCAGCTGATTTTCCAATCAAGTCGCAGGATATTAAAAAATCCCTTTCATTTTTTATCTTTTTAATTTTAGTGTGTATTTCCTCTGGGTCCAGAGGCAGATTCAAAATCTCATCTGCCCCGGCAGATATTAGGATTTCCGCATCTGTTTCCTCATCTTTTACTGCCAGGATTTCGGCAGAAGGAGATTTATTTGCTATTCTTCGTATCAGGTTTTCGCAGGGGAGATCCTTCATCCTGGAGTCTAATAGCACAAAATCTAAGCTTTTCTCTCTGATTTGTTTTAATCCTTTAGTGCAGTCTGGTGCCAGTGCAGATTCTAAATTCAGATCGGATAGGATATCGGTTATCCGGGGATAAAGGGAATCGTCTGAGCTTATGACCAGAATGGTAGGTTTTTGGTTCATTTACCCTGCCTTCCTTGTTTTGAAATTATAAGAAATAAAATGATTGAAGGCAATATTTTATTTTTGGTAATATTATTCATGTTTGTTGACGAATTGGATTTCGTCAACCAAAGCTGATTATTAATAATAGAGGAGGGAATTCATCCTTCTTTGGAAGTTTAAGGGCCGACGCAGAGGTCGGCCCCTACATTATAAATAAGGTGGTGGAAATCCCCGGAACGGGTCTTGACAACAATTCCACCACCAACAAAAGGGAGTGCAAAAACTTGTTTTTGCAACAATAAATTGTTGCACTCCAGTCAGCCTTAAGGTGTTTTTTTGATTTTACCAACTACCAATATCCAACTAATTAAAACCAACTAGGCGTAGGCAGAGATCCGCCCCTACATTTTATGGAGATGTCTCAGGAGAGGAGCATGAAATCAATTTGTTTCAGCCTGGGGTCTACCCTGACTACCTGGACTTTGACCCTTTGGCCCAGCCTGAAAACCGTTTTGGTGTGCCTTCCCTTTAACTGATGTTTCTTGGGATTGTACACATAGTAATCATCATCCAGAGAACTCAGCCTGATCATTCCCTCCACCAGTATATGATCCAGCTTGACCCAGAATCCGAAATTGGTCACCCCGGATATGATCCCCCGGAAGACCTCACCTAATTTCTTTTGCATATACTCGATCTCTTTTATTCTTATCGATTCCCGCTCAGCCTCGTCTGCATTTCTTTCTCTTTCGGATGTAATTTTCCCAATAGCGGGGAGCTCTTTTTTCAGTTTCAAAAGTTTTTCTGTGGGAGGTTTTCCATCCAGAAGGAGTTTGAGTATGCGATGCACCACCAGATCGGGATATCTTCTTATGGGGGATGTAAAATGGGTGTAATGTTTGAAAGCCAGGCCGAAATGTCCAATGTTTTCTGGCTGATAACAGGCTTTTTTCAATGATCTTAAAAGAAGCTCATTTATCAGCTCCTCCTCTGGTTGTCCCTGGACTCTTTTTAAAAATTTCCGAATGACTTTATTGGATACATTCTTACCAATTTTTAAATTGTAACCCAATTCAGTGACGAATTCGGCAAAAGCCTCGATTTTCTCCTGGTCGGGCTTGTCGTGAACCCGGTAGAGAAGCGGAATTCCCAGCCTGCTTACATGCTTTGCCACAGTTTTGTTAGCCAGGAGCATAAACTCCTCTATAAGTCTATGGCTGTCCAGCCGGGCTACCTCATAGATGTCCAGTACCTCCCCGTCCTTTCCCAAAACGACCTTGGCTTCGGGCAGATCGAAATCCAGGCTTCCCTGAGCAGTCCTTTTATCCAGGAGTTTTTTGCTCAAATCCAGCATAAGTTTCAGGTCTTTTTTTAAAGTCTGAAGATTTTTGGTAGCCTTTCCAGTATCGAAAAATTTTTGGACCTCATCGTAATTAAGTTTAGCTCTGCTTTTTATTATGCTTTTCTTAAACTCATAGGATAGCAGTTCTCCCCCGGGAGTCATTTTCATCATACAGCTGAAGCAAATCCTTTCCTCCTCAGGCTTGAGGCTGCAGATGTCATTGGAAAGTTTCTCCGGTAACATGGGTATAACCTGATCAGCCAGATAGACGCTGGTGCCCCGTGATTTTGCCTCAGAATCGGTTGACGAATCCTCTTTAACATAAAATGAGACATCCGCAATGTGAACTCCCAGAATAAAGTTGTCGTCCTTTGTCTTTTCGATGGATACGGCATCGTCGTGATCCTTGGCATCGGCCGGATCAATGGTGAAGCATTTTTTTCTTATGAGATCCAGTCTTCTTTTTTTCTCCTGTGGTTTGATCTGGGAAGGTATGGATCTGAGTTCCTTTTTTACCTCCCCCGGGAAGTCCGAGGATAGCTTATAGTGCCGCATCAGAGCTAAGGTTTGGGTTTGGGGATCGTCCGGGTAACCTAATACCTCCTCGATCTCCCCCTCGGGATTAAGACGAGAATCCTTCCAGTATTTTAAATTCACCACAACCCTTTGTCCGGACTGAGCGCCATGGATATGAGGACCGGGTATGAATATATCCCTGAAAATGCGGGGATCATCCGGTATGACATAACTTAGGTATTTGCTTTTTTTGAAGATCCCCACCAGGCTCTGGTTGGCTCTTTGAAGAACCTTGATGACGATACCTTCGGGTTTTTCGCCCCTTCTGAAGTTATACAGCCTGACCACCACCCTGTCCCTGTGCATGGCTGTGCCCATGCTCTCAGAGCCGATGTAGATCTCCTCGCCATCCTCGGTGGTCACAAAGCCGAATCCCTTTCTGTTGGCGGATAGATCTCCCACCACAAGGTTCAATTTATCCAGAACACCTAATCTGTTTCTTTTTAATTTGACTATGGTGCCTTCCGCAAGCATCTCCTTTACTGTTCTTCTGAAGGTCCGGTACTGGATTTCGGGTATACCCATCCCTTTGAAAAGCTCCCGCACCTTCAGGGGGCGATAGCTTTTTTTGGACATAAAGGATAGAATCTTTTCTTTATCGATTATCATAATTCCTGTTTATAATACTATCAGGCAATTCCTTTTGTCAAACAAAAAAGCCCCCAAAGGGGGGGGCTTTATTTTAGATGGAAGGAGGAATTATTTATTTTTTATCCGGTTATGGTGCTATCTCCGGTTCCTCAGGCAATGGGGGTAACTCCTCCTCTAAAAGAAACAGAAGTTCCATCTCATCCATCATTTGAGCTAACTCGGCAGGTTCAAAGAAAAACTCCTCAGATTCCATTGGGGGTAGTGGTTCAGACTCAGGTGAAAGCATGCCTATGTCTCCCAGTCGACGGGATATTTCCATAAAGTGTCGACCCTGGCGAAAGGGTTTTTGCTGCCGTCCTCTGTGCTGCATTAATCTTTTTCCGATCGACCTCCTGAACTTACGCTCTTTGAGCTTTTCCAGCTGTTCCTTGGTCAGGATATCCCTAATTGCCATCCTCTGGTCCACTCGATTTTTAGCCAGCTGGGTCTTCAGGTCGCCCAGATATTCGATCTTCCCGTAGATCTCACCTCGATTCAGTTCTTCCTCTCGCATAAGGGACTTTAGCTCCAATTGGGCAATTTCCATATCCGCTTTGAGCTTGATTTTGTCCTTTTGGAAATTCAAACGGGTCTCCATTATCTTCTCTTTTTGCTCAGGTGTTAACTCCAGCCTGGCTTTCACTCTCTGCTTTTGTTTTTCAGGTGCCTGGGCATAAGGTAGAGATACCAAAAGGAAAAAGCTTAACATCATGATAATTGCCAGGGAAAAGATACTCTTTGTTTTCATTTTTCACCTCCTTTGAGTTTAATTTTAACCTTCATCAAAATGTCTTCCAGGTCCCATCCTGAACTTTCTGATGGTGTCCCTTAGTTTCTTTTCAAAGTTGTGCTCAAACCATATTAGCTTTGCCTCCTGGATTGTGGTCAGGATTTCACTAGAGCTGGTTAAGAACTTGTTTCTCTGGTTTTCCAGCTCCCCTCTGTTTCTCTCCAGCTCCAAAAGAATATTTCGAATCTTTTTCTCGCTGGGCTCTTCGGATTGAAGTTCCTCCTCTAAATCCCCGAACAGTTGTTTTCCGGCAGTTTCCAGTTCCCTTTGTTTTTTTTGAAACTCGTGCAGCAAGGGTAAAAACTTATCCGATTGCTCAGGGGACAAATCTAAAACCTCAATCATCCTCCATAATCTCAAGGTCTCGATCCTTTCCCTCATCCCCTCTTTTCTTACCGAATCCATAGGGGGTTGGGCCAGAAGGGTTTCGACCGAGAATATCAAAATACCTGCGATTAAAACAGCCAGACCGATTCTTTTCCACATAAGCAATACCTCCTTATCAAATTGTTATTTTCTCAATGTTGTTTTCTAAAATCTGTAATTCCTCTGAGGATAAATCCTCCAATATCTCTTGCAATTCCACTTTCTCCCAGTATTGGTCATCAACTATTTTCTCAAGATCCATAAAGCTTTCCCCATTACCCGATGTGATCAGATCATTGATCTCCTCTGTGCCTTCAGCCAGGGTCAAAATCCCGGCCACCTGATCCACGGGGCTTTCAAACTCATAAAGGGAGTAGGTTCCCATTTGTTCGTAAGTTAAGACTCCACTGACCCGAGAACTATAATCCTTTGAGAATAGAAAGATACCTACCACCAGGATGGCAATGGCAAAGCCCAGAAGCGGTCCCAGTTTAGGAATAAGATTCCATTTGAGTCTGGGTGAGGGGGCACGATCGATCCTTTTTCTTATCTCCGGCACGAAATTGGTCCAGAAGTTTTCCTCCACCTTTTCCGTTTTCTCCCGTTTTAAAACCTCAAACAGGGTCTGGATCTCCTTAAGTTCTTCTCTGCAGCCATCACAAGTTCTGAGATGTTCTTCCACCATCTTTTTTTCCTCGGGTCCCAGAGAGTCCTGTTGATAATCCACCAGAAAAGATGTTATTTTTTTACAATTCATTTTAAAATTGTTCCTCAAAATTTTTTGTATTGAGCCAGCATTTTTTTCAATTTATTAACTGCGTGAAAATAGTTGGATTTAATCCCTCCCTCACTTTTTCCAAGAATCTCCGCTATTTTCAGGTAGGGCAGTTTCTGGTAATATCTCAAAACAAAAACCCCTCTCTGCTTGGAAGGCAAGGACAAAACAGCTTGATCTATAGCCTGCATCAATTCATCTTTTTCTACATCCGGGGAAGAAGAATTTTCTATTAAAATCGGTTTTTTCAAATCAAAAAAGGAGACGAAATTTCTAAACTTCTCCCTTTTTTGAAAATTGATACAGAGATTAAGTGCAATCCTGGTAATCCAGGTGAAAAAGCTGGATTCCGATCTGAAGTTCTTCAGACCATAATAGACTTTTACAAAGGTCTCCTGAGAGAGATCTTTAGCATCCTCTTTGTTTCTTACCATTTTCAGAATCATATCGAATATCCTCTGCTTATACCTTGAAACCAGCTCATTGAATGCCTTTTCTTCACCTTTCTGAAATCTCCTTACCAGAGATTCTTCATCTCTTCTCATCTGCTCCATATGTTTGGACACAAAAACTGTAAGAAGGTTTAAAAAAACTTTACATAATAAAGGACAAACTCAAATGGTTTGTCCCGAAATGATGAATCAAAACAGAAAACTCAAATAGAACTAATCTTTTTTCCCTTTGATCAGTATTGTGGAATATTTGGACATATTGCTGAGAACTATTCCGGTTCCCTCGGCTACACAGGTAAGAGGTTCATCTGCCACGTTCACCGACAAGTTGGTCTCATCCCTCAATCTCTTATCCATGCCTTTTAGAAGAGCCCCGCCTCCCGTGACTATTATACCCCGATCCAGTATATCAGCGGAGAGTTCCGGGGGTGTTTGTTCCAGGGCTTGTTTGACCGCCTCCACAATGGCATCTACTGGCTCGGAGAGGGCTTCCCGGATCTGGGCCGAGCTTATCTTGAGGGTCTTGGGAATTCCCTCGATCAGATCCCTCCCCTTTATCTCCATCGAATTTTCTTCGTTCATGGGATATGCCGAGCCGATCTTCATCTTTATATCCTCTGCTGTGCGCTCCCCGATCAGGAGGTTGTAATTTTTCTTCAGGTAAAGGGCTACAGCTTCATCCATCTCATCTCCGCCGATCCGGATGGAGATGTTATTGACTATCCCATTCAGAGCAATAACTGCGATCTCGGAGGTTCCTCCGCCAATATCTATAACCATGCTGCCGGAGGGCTGATCCACGGGCAGACCCACTCCGATGGCTGCGGCCATTGGCTCCTGGATTAAAAAGATCTCCCGGCCTCCGGCGTTTTCAGCCGAGTCCCTGACCGCCCTTTTTTCCACCTCGGTTATCCCGGAGGGAACGGATATGACTATCCGGGGCTTCATCAGATATCTATGTCGGATCACCCTTTTTATGAAGGTGGATAGAAGCTTCTCGGTTACCTCGAAATCAGCAATTACCCCATCCTTAAGGGGACGGATGGCTATTATCTCCTCCGGGGTTCTGCCCAGCATCTCCTTGGCAATTGCGCCCACTGCTATTACTTTTCCGCTTGATTTCTCCATGGCCACCACCGAAGGCTCGGATAGAACAATCCCGTCACCCTTGACATAAACTATGGTGTTGGCTGTGCCCAGATCTATACCGATATCACTGGAAATAAAATCAAAGATGGACATCAATCCCTCCCAAAAAATCGAAGATCATTTATCCTCCTCCCCCAAATAGATAAATCTTTTTATCAGGGGAACCCAGTCGCTCCATTTCTTATCCTTTAATTTTTCCCTTTTTATGATGTGAGTGAAGGCGCCGGATTTGGCATCCATCTCGTCTGCATAATGCAGAATTATGGCTTCCAGGGTCTGGGGAACAACAGGAGATGCCATCTCCAGTTGGCCCTGGTGAGATAAAATGAGATGCCTGAGTTTTAAGGCCAGCTCTTCCGGAAAATCCTTTATCTTTTCGATTTTTCTGGTTATCAAATCATAGCCAGAAACAATGTGTCCTATTAACCTCCCCTCATCACTGTAATCAATGAAACCCGAAGTGGAATACTGTTTAATTTTTCCTATATCATGAATTAATGCCCCGGTGATAAGGAGATCCCTGTCAATCAGTTCGTACAGGCTGGCTGCTTTCTCGCAGATCTGGGCCACCATCAAGGTATGTTCCAGAAGGCCACCTAAATAGGAGTGATGCCAGAGCTTTCCACCCGGGGCCTGCTTGAGATTCTGCATTAAAGCTGAATCATCGATCAGGCTTTCCAGAAGAGCCTTTAGATATGGTTTTTTCACCGAGGATGCCATATCTTTAAACCTGAGGAAAAGCTCTTCAATGTCTTTTTCAGAAGATGGCAGAAAATCGGAAAGCTTGACTTTTTCGTCTGTTTTCTTGAGACTCTCCAGAGTTATCTGTAAGGAATCCTTATAAGTAGTGGTGCTTCCCCTGATCTGGATTATATCTCCCACCTCTGCCTGAGCATAGAACTTCTCTGCCTGCTCCCACAAAACAGCATCCACCCTACCGGATTTATCCCCCAGTTCTAATTTTAAAAATTTCTGCCCATTATATTCCTTCAGTTCCTTTTTCCGCAGGACAAAGAAGTCCTCAATCCGGTTTCCAACCTTGAGGTCCCGGACAAAGATGCTTTTCATATTCCTCCTAATTTGATGAGATAATAATAAGCATTCAAACCCATAAAAGTCAAGGAGAAAAATCCTTGTTATGCATAATTACTCAATTTATATTGCAAATATGAAGATACTCTACGGTTATATATTAAGAGAGCATGTGGGCCCCTTTTTTTTCGGGCTGGCGGTGATAACCTTTGTCCTGATAATGGATTTCATCCTGGAGATTATTAATCTGGTGGTAGCAAAGGGATTGAGTGCCTGGATTATACTTCAGGTCTTTGCCCTCAACTTAGCCTGGATGCTGGCCCTATCTGTTCCCATGGCGGTTCTGGTATCCACACTTATGGCTTTTGGAAGACTGTCTCAGGATAACGAGATCACTGCTTTCAAGGCCAGCGGGGTAAGCCTTTATAAGATCGTGTTTCCTCCGCTTCTGGTCTCAGTTCTCATCGCCCTGGGATTGATCTGGTTTAACAATAAAATCCTGCCGGAGGCTAATCATGAGGCCCGGCTGTTAATGTCCGATATTCATCAGAAAAGGCCCACCTTAAGTCTGCGGGAAGGGATCTTTGAGGATCAGATACCCGGATACCATATCCTGGTAAAAAAGATTGATCAAAAAACTTCTGAAGTGGAAGGCATAACCATCTACGATCAAAAGGACAGGATATATCCCCGAACCATCATCGCGGAAAAGGGGAACGTGGAATTTACCCCGGATGGCAACACCATGATCTTTGAGCTTTTCAACGGAGAGATATACGACCTGGATGAGAATGATCCGGGTTATCACCGAAGAATAGTCTTTGATCACCAGACAATTTACGTGTCGGATATCGGGACCCAGCTAACCCGCAGAACCTCAGATTTCCGAACCGATCGGGAGATGAATACCTCCCGGATGCTGGAGGACGTGAAAAAACACGAGCAAAGCATCTCCATCTCCGAGCAGATGATAGATCAAATCGCGGAAAGTAAAACTACTGCGGTTTTCGCTTCTAAAACTGAATCAGAGATTGAAAATAAAAATCAACTGCCAGGCGATCAAAAGGTTTTTCTTCGGATGCACCGGGAGAATCAAAACATATTCTCAGAGCTTAAGAATCACTGGGCGAATATACTCTCCCAGAAAAGGCAGAGGAATTCCCTTATGGTGGAAGTGCACAAGAAGTATTCCATACCCTTTGCCTGCCTGGTTTTCATTCTGGTGGGAGCGCCTTTGGGTATTATGTCCCGCAAAGGAGGCATGGCCGTGGGTCTGGGGCTTTCACTGGGCTTTTTCATCCTCTACTGGGCATTTCTGATCGGAGGGGAGGAACTGGCTGACCGGGGGTTTATCCCTGCCTTCTGGGCCATGTGGTCAGCTAATATCCTGATCGGGATTGCCGGGGTTTATATCCTGATCAGATCTGCCAGGGAAGTAACCTTTATCTCCTGGAAATGGATAGAAAAATTCATACCCAAAATGTTCAGAAAGAAACAATAGCAGGAACAACCAACTATGTCAAAACAGAGTTCAGCTGAATCCAGATCAAAAAGTATAAATTATTCAATTTCACCTGTGTATAAAAAAAGATGAATATATTAGACAGATACATATTGAGGAAATTCCTGTATGTCTGTGTTTACGCGCTTTTGGCCTTCTGGCTGATCTTTTTGGTGGTGGACGTTATAGAGCACATGGATCTTTTCATTGACAGGGGAGCAGGCATTGACTTGGTGGTGAAGTATTATCTTTATTTCAGCCCCTTTATTCTGGTTATGGTTCTTCCTGTGGCCATGCTTTTATCCACACTTTTCTCTTTGGGGCTTTTAGCCAAGGACAACGAGCTGACCGCCATGAAAGCCAATGGAATAAGCCTTTACCGGACCCTTTTGCCTCTTTTCATCTTAGCCTTTTTGGCGAGCCTTCTGGTATTTGTATTAAATGAGCTGGTCGTTCCCTATACCAATCAAAAAAAGACCTACACCCGAAATGTGGAGATCGAAAAAAAAGCAATACCCAAAGATCTTTTGTATCAAAACATCTATGCTCAGGGGGAGAATGGCAGGATATTCTACATAAATAAATACGATAGCAAAAGGATGTTGGGAAAAGATGTTCTGGTGCAAAAATTTGAAGAAAACAGATTAAAGGAGCAGATAGAGGCAAAGGTGATGAGATGGACGGGCACTGATTGGGTGTTTGAAGATGGGGCTTACAGGTTCTTTTCAGACTCTCTGGAACTAACTGAAGTGGAGGAGTTTCAAAAATTCAGCCAGCTCCAGAGAAAAGATATCAAGATCAAGCCCGAGGTTTTCACCAAACGTCGAAAAATGCCTGAGGAGATGAACTACCAGGAGCTGCGTGAATATACAAAAATCAAAAAGAAAGCCGGGGAGGACGTATCAGCCGAGCTCACCGACCTTTATATGAAGCTGGCCTATCCTTTGATTAGTTTTATCATCGTGCTTTTTGGCTCACCTTTAGCTGCCAGTCCCAAAAGAGGAAGTTTAAGTATAAATTTCGCCATTACATTAGCCATAGCCTTCACCTACTGGTTTATGCTGCGAACAGCCCAGACCTTTGGTCATACCCAGAAGCTCACCCCGTTTTTAGCTGCCTGGATAACAAATTTTGTCTTTGCCGGGTTGGGTCTTTTCCTTTTGATTAAAGCGAAAAAATGAGGCTAAACCAAAAGGCCCAGCTACAAAGCTGGACCTCATTGACGTCACGACTCTTCGTCCATTTGTCATTGCCTTTCTCTGCAATAAAACTACGACAGATTGAGTTGAATGACTTTCTGTACCAGTGTCTTCTCTTATATTTCCGTCGAATCACCTCCTCGGGTGCTAAGATCTAAATCTTATGGTTTGTACGCGTGCACTATCTGTACTCCTTGATACGGCAAAAGTCCGCCGATGGCTCTGGCTTCAATTAAATTCTCGCCCCGAATGAGGTTACTGACAAACCTGCCACCTTTTTCTTTGCCTGGCCTGTAGTGGCGACATTTTAATTCGTAGTTTGCGTTTGGGAACTTGAATTTGACCGTCATATTTATTGTAGGCCGAGTTATCGAGATCATATAATGATCTTTTTGCCTTCTCAAGTAAGCAGTTTTGGAAACTCTCACCGTTATAAAGCTATTGGAGGGTATATCGTATTTATCTTTAAGGATGATCTCTGTTTTATCGGGTGCGATAACGCTAGACACCAACTCATCACCTGATTTTTGTGCAATGACTTTCTCATTGCTGTCCATAACGAGTACATTCTTAATAACCGTGGGCGGAACCTCGGAGCCCATATCCACGTTGAAACTACTCATATTTAGATCATAGGTTTGAAGATCGTTGCTTGGATTATAAATCTCATATTTGCTCACCAGGTCCAGCTCCAAGCATTCCCTTGTATAGCCCGACTGAGGCTCCCTCTCGACAACTGTAGCTTCAACTGTGTAATTACGATAAAAGAAGTCGCTTTTAACTATATAGTCGATTAGCTCTTGACTTATTTCTATAGGCATAAGCTTTCCGAAAATAGCACTATAGACATCTTCTCTTAATTTCTGTTTGTCTATATCAATGGCTTCTTCTCGCATCCTAGCAATCACTTGATCTACTACAATAGTCGTTATTCCAGCAACAATCAACGCAAACCCGAGATGGTAAATGGTCTTTACAATTATATTCTGCGCCCCATATTCATATTCGGGTACCTGTGATAATAATAGCAAGGTAATGCCCACAAGCAACACGATAATACTAAAAGATAATATGAGTTGCGATTCTTTTTTCATTTTGTGTGAAATATAATTTTGATTTAAAAAAATCTAAAGTTCTAAGAACGAAATATTAAGTCTTATATTTTTCTGACTCAATCCTCCTATTATCGGTTATCGACCAAAAAGGCGCTCTCTTGGAGCACAAATCGCACTTATCCCCCTCAAGTCATTCCGTTAAACAAGAGGTTCTGACAACGCTTTAAATATTTCTCAGCCAAAAGGCTACCATCTTGAAGTTAACTGGCTAAACTCCGCTGTCAGTCTAAGTTCATATTTGGCCAGCGGCTCAGTCTGAAACAAATCTCCTGAACCACCCTTTATCAAAATAGCTCAATATGAAAATTTGTCAAGCGAAAAAGCCCTTTTTTTTAAAAAAAAGGGCTTCATTGAAATGACAATATATTGGGCCATACGTTGCGTTTTCCGCCAAATGTAGCTGACTTTTACCAACCCACACCGCATGGGATGGGAATAGTGAAAATCGCTTGAGCAGCCCATGCGGCCTGCCAAACCATAAGAGGACCTTTCTGCCCAAAAGACAGCGATTCGGGGGGGATTCAAATCCGGTTATAAAACACATTATTTGTATATGAATAGAGTTATATTATCTACTTGCTTGAATCCTCTGTCGTTACTGACTATGTAGTCCATCCCCATGCACTTAGCAACTGAAATATGAAAAGCATCCATCGGCTCCAATTCATACCTGTTTAATAAACCGTAAGCATAATGTGTGATTCTCTTGGACTTGCTTGACATGCCAGGAGTAATATACTCTTTCGGATACAGAATTTTGACACCGAGATTGTGTAGGAATTGTAGAAACAGAAATGTCTTAGGGAAGTGTTTTCTGAATGATTTTTTGAACTCCTTTGGGATTTGCTTTTTAAAATCCGGGATGTTTTGAAATGGCTTGCCATCAGCGGTCTTGAAATGTCGCATATCTTCCGAAATACCCGTCTTATAAATGATAATGTAAAAACACTCTTGAATTGCCAGAATTGATGTACACATATCTACATCATTTCTGACCATGTTATCAAAAAAAGTTTTGCTTGATTTGTAAATTGCACGATCGGGTTCTGCTGGGAATGATCTAAGATGTAGGAGATAACTAGTGTCAAGGTAAGCTCTTTGAGGGAAAGAGGTAACTCCATCAAAGGGTTGAACGACAGCTGGCATATGTGCTCTCGTGAATTACTCTTCTAAGACTTTTTTTAATTTTTCATAAGGAAGCGCCCAATCCCCCTTCTCTAATACAAAAGGATCCTTCTTTTTAAATTTCAATTCTGGCATTTCCTTTAAAATCTTCGCATCTAATTCCTTTTCCATAGTCTGTATTTTGTCAAAAACAACATGTAAGTCCCGGAGCTTATCTACTTCTTTTTTGAGACTTTTATTCTCCTCTTCCAGGCTTTCTAACCTTGTGAATAATTCAGTTATTACATCGTCTCTTAGCTCTCGGGCAAAGGCAGTTGCTATTTGACTGGATATGATCTGTAAAAGATCGTCGAGAATCTTTGCACCTGGAAGTGGAGTCTTTGTTTTTGCGCCTCTCGGAACCTCCGTCATTTCTCTGCAAGGTTCTATCTCTTGGGGTGTCCAACCTATTAGTATAGATGATGCAATTTCGGATTTTGTGAGACCGAAGAAACTTATATAGTCCTCTTTTGACAAATGTTTTAGTAATCTATTGATCGCCATACTATTTCGCTTTCTCTTTCAATAATCTTCGGGAATAGGCAACTGATTTTTTTAAAATGTTTTTCAGGAAATTATCACTAATAACTATTCCCGTCTCATCATATATTATACTATGAACTATTATTTTTTTGTTGTATGTATCGATAATTTGGGAGTATTCACCTGGCTTTCCTTTAACCTCTATCCTTAAACCAGCTATTTCGACTTTTCCAAATTCACGTATTTGGGCATCGTAGGGCAATGATACTAAAGAAGTTAACTTTTTGCTTGGATATACAAAATTTGTGTGAATATGAAAATTCCCTTTTATACTTTCCTTTTTAAGTAAATTTAACAACTTAAAAGCATCTGGTACTTCTTTAGCTTTGTATTTAAATGGGAATGGCTCAGGACGAACATATAAGCTGAAATCAAAACATATTCTATTTTTTTTTGCCTTTGTAAAGCTGCTGATGAATATCAGACACATATGTTTCTTCTTTGCCAAAATATATCCAGATATTGCAGCGGCAATATCAGTCTCTTTATGAGCTTTCTCCTTCATTAGTTCGCGGATTTTCTTGATAACTCCTTTATCCACAGTTAAATGGGCTAGCATCTTAATCTCAGAACAATATTTGTATACTAGATTGGGTTTAGATATGCCTATAGCCATAGAATGCACCTAGAATTTGTTAATTCTTAGCGTCTCCTTTAACTCCTAATTTAAATTATCGGCCATCTATATAGATTCTCTAATAGTATAAACAAAATCTTAGAAAAGTCAAGTATATTCTTTCCTTTAAGATTCAAATTCTCATGTCCCCATCTGCCAGGAGGCTAGATATTCTCTTTGTTCGCGGGTAAGGGTATCGATGCTAGCACCCATTGATTTCAGTTTTAATCGAGCGATATCTGAGTCGATTTTTTCAGGGACTGCATAGACTCCGTTTTCCAATTTCCTTCCGGATTTAACCAGATATTCGGCAGAAAGTGCCTGGTTGGCAAAACTCATATCCATTACCATGGCGGGATGACCTTCGGCGGCTGAGAGGTTGATCAATCTCCCCTCTGCCAGGAGATTTATCC
>JBARPA010000004.1:0-2065 GCA_049642665.1 Candidatus Zixiibacteriota bacterium | reverse complement strand
GGTATCTGCTGCATTAGCAGGCATTCCTATTCTTCCTAATCCATACTTTGCCCATCCCTATCCTATGCAAAAGAACTTCACAGGAAGAGAAACAGAAAGAAAGGAGTTAACTGAATGGTTCACTAATAAACCTGAGCCGATGGTTGCTTATATTGCCATGGGTGGGATGGGTAAATCTGCTCTTACCTGGTCTTGGCTGCACGAAGATATCATCAAGAAAGGATTATCACCGGAGGGAATTATATGGTGGTCTTTTTATGATAAAGAAGCAAGGTTTGAAACTTTCTTAGTGAAGGCTATTCAGTATGCAGGCAAAGGCCAGGTCGATCTTGAAAAAACACCATCAACACGAGATAGAATGGAATGCCTTTACAACCTGCTCCGTAATAACCGATTCCTCTTAGTTCTTGACGGCGTAGAGCGAGTGCTTCGGGCTTATGCAGGTTTGGGCTCCCCTTATCAAGGTGATGAGGTAAAAGAGGAGGAAAGGCAAGATTTTCGGGAATGTGTTGATGAGAAGGTTGGCTCATTGCTAATATTGTTATCCACTGCAAAACCCAAGACGAAGACATTGGTTACAAGCAGATTGTGTCCACAAGAGCTGGATGAGATAGGTGGGTGTCATGAGAAAAGATTGAAAGAGATGAGTAAAGAAGATGCAGTAGATTTCTTTCAACGCCAGGGAGTGAAAGGAACAAGGGCAGAGATTGAGAGTGCCTGTGAACCTTTTGGCTATCACCCATTAGGTTTAAGACTTCTCTCAGGTATGATAATGAAAGATCCGAAATTTCAGGGTGATATAGAAGGATGGACAAGACATACTCCCATACCTGAATTAACAGGAACACAAAGACAACATCATATATTGAAATTATCCTATGACTCATTAGATTCACTAAAACAAACACTTATTAGTAAACTATCAGCATTCCGCAATCCAATGGAGTATGACTCTATCTTAATATTTAATGAATTTAAAAATGATCAAGAATTTGACAAAGCGTTGATAGAACTGCAAGATAGAGGTCTATTACTACGGGATGATAAGACAAATAGATACGACTTTCATCCTATTGTAAGAAGATACTGTTATGATAAACTTCTGGATAAAAAAGGTGTTCATTCCCAATTACGTGACTATTTTGCAAAAGTACCAAAACCAGTGAAGGTTGAGTCACTGGATGATTTAGAACCAGTTATTGAACTATATCACCATACAGTAAGTTCAGGTAAGTATGATGAGGCATTCAGACTGTTTCAGGAACGTATTGCAGATCCCATTTACTATCAATTTGGTGCTTATGAACTTTCTATAGATCTTCTTCATGCTATTTTCCCAGATGGTGAAGATAAACTACCCAAGCTGAAAAAGGATAGTGATCAAGCCTGGACATTAAACGAGCTTGCAAACTCATACGCCTTATCGGGTCAGTCCAAAAAAGCAGTGCCGCTGCTTGAAAGGCAGATTGCAATTAGAGAAAACCAGGGTGTGAAAAAAGGTGTAGCTATCGGCTTATGCAACCTCGCTGATGACCAAATGAAGATTGGTGATCTTGACTTGGCTAGCTCTAACCTGCAGCGTTTAATTGAAATATGTATTGAAACTGAAGATGAATATTATGAAAATGTTTGTCATCGAGAGCTTAGCAAAGTATTTTCGTATCAAGGTGTGTTTGAGGAATCAGAAAAGGAGCTAGAGAAATCAGCAAAACATTGGAAAAAGGTTGACCATATTCAGGCTATGTGCTTAGATGAGACTTATCGTGTACTTCGATCACTACTTATATCTAATACAGATCAGGCACTCAAGTCTGCTAAAAGGGCAAGAGAATTGGCAGACGATAAGAAAGTGGAAGCTGATATCATCTGGTCTGAATGGTTACTTGGAGCTGCGCATCTTGCTAAGGGTGATCTGGCTGAATCTGAAAAACATTTAGGTGAGGCTTTAAAAAGAGATAGAAGAATAAACTTGGTTGAATTAGAACCTGACATACTTCTGGAGCTGGCAAAACTGAGATTTAAACAGGGACACTCTGCCATAGGCAGATCCGCCTCTGGCGGAAAA
>JBARPA010000003.1:0-5368 GCA_049642665.1 Candidatus Zixiibacteriota bacterium | reverse complement strand
CCGCCAGAGAATTGAAGATCACGATTTTCCCCTGCTCATCCACCGAAACAACTGCGCTGTGCATGGATTCCAGAACGTTTCCGGTCAGGGTTTTGATCTGCTTGTATGACCTGTCCAGCACAAAATAGCTCTGGTTCACCACCACTATCCCGATGAAAAGAATCCCTAAAAGGAACATCGCGATGGCCAATATGATCATCTGCTGCTGGTAGCGTCCAGAGACCTCATGATAGCTTTCCAGAGACATCCCCAATCTAAAAACCCCCGACGGAAACTCCTCAAAGGTGAAGGGTTTCACCACCTCGAAAACCTCTCTGTTCTCAAAGGGGGAAATTCTGCTGGAAGCTATATTTTTTTCAAGTGATTCCTGTAAAAAAGGATCGCTTTCTATCTTGAGCATCCGTCCCACCTTTTTCGAAGCGAAAACGATCCCTTC
This sequence comes from Candidatus Zixiibacteriota bacterium, assembly GCA_049642665.1. Taxonomy (GTDB): domain Bacteria; phylum Zixibacteria; class MSB-5A5; order MSB-5A5; family SM23-73-2; genus CAYURP01. The sequence continues at coordinate 4,932 of JBARPA010000003.1, read as the reverse complement.
CCTTGATTGCAGAACGATATATTCGATCCCTGCCTCCTGGGAGATTTTCTGTATCAGATACCCGATGCCAATCTCCTTTTTGAAACTCTCCATATACAGAGCTGAGGCGATGATCACGATCACACCATCCGAAGGGGATCTTCCAAAAGCCACCCCATACCTGTTTTCGGGAAAAGCACCCTGTCCTGGTATCTCAAAGGCGATCTGCTCCTGCTGTCCCTTTAATACCATATTGACCATGGTGAACGGAGCCCGGCTGGTATCCTGATATATTCTTTTATCCTGGGGATTACTGCTTTTCACAAGTTTTCCGTCCTGATCAAAGATATCTATTCTCCAGAGATCGCTCTCTACGGCAATTTGAGATAATTCGGAATCGGTTATATTCTCTTCCCCTTCCAGTCTATCCACGATCACTGCTACATTTAAAAACCTCTCCCCTACCAGCTCCTCCACCAGGGAGTTGGCCTTTATGGTGTTCCGGCTGGCAAGGATCAAAGACTCCAGAAGGGCCGTTCCCTGTTTTTCCATTACCCGCAGCATGTTGGATCTGCTTTTTTGAATTCCAAAAAATGCGATGAGGAAAAGAATAGCTGCCAGAAGCAGGGTGATTATAATGGCATACCTTATTCGTAAGTTGGCAAAAAAATTTGGTAAAACTACTCCGGACATCACGTCTCCTTGCAAAAACTAATTTAAACCAAAAAAACGGAGTGTCAAGAAGTATAAATCTGGAGTGTGGTGCTATTTTAGAAAATTGCTTTGATTTAAAGAAAAGCGGAGTTTAAGCTTCAGCCTAAAAGGGAGATCAGCATAAGAAAAGAGAGCATTATCAGAATCCCGGAAACGACCCAGGCGAAGATGTTGAATCCTTTTTTATTGACATACTCTCCCATGATCTTTTTGTCGTTTATCAGTATCAAAATGAAAATCAAAATAAAAGGCAAAAGTATTCCATTTAAAACCTGGGTTACAAACATTATGGGGAAAAGAGGCAACCCGGGCAAAAGGATAAATCCTGCTCCGGCAAAAATCAGCAGGGAATAAAGTAAGTAAAACTGGGGAGCCTCGTAGAATTTCTTGTTTACACCATTTTCCCATCCCATACCCTCGCATACCACGAAGGCGGTGGACAGAGGTAATATGGAGGCCGCGAAAAGGGATGCGTTCAAAAGCCCGAAGGCAAAAAGTACTGAACAGTATTTCCCGGCCAGAGGAGCCAAAGCCAAAGCCGCATCCTTGGCCGTTTCTATCTTGATTCCGGCTTTAAACAAAGTGGCCGCGCAGACCACTATAATGAAGAAGGCAACGATGTTAACGATGAAGCTTCCCATAATCACGTCCACCCGGGAATTCTTGTACTCTTTGAGCTTGATGTTTTTCTCCACCACCGCGGACTGCAGATAAAACTGCATCCAGGGGGCAATGGTTGTTCCCACCAATCCTACCAGCATGGTCAAAGACCCGGAAGTCAGGTCGAACTTTGGGTTGACCACACTTTGAGCAACCATATTCCAGTCCGGTTTAGCCATAAATCCGGAGATGATGTAGGTAATGTAAAAAAGACAGGCCACCAGAAAGACCTTTTCCACGGATTTATATGTTCCCTTAACCACCAGAAGCCATACCAAAATCGCCCCGATGGGAACGGAGAAAAAACGGGAGACATCGAAGATCTCAAGCGCAGATGCAATTCCAGCAAATTCAGCAATGATGTTCCCGAAATTGGTGATCACCAGAGCCAGAAGTAAATAGAAGGTTACCCGCACCCCGAATTTCTCCCGAATCAGATCGGAAAGACCCTTACCGCTAACCACCCCCAGCCTGGCGCTCATCTCCTGAATCACTATCAAAACCAAAAAGATGGGAATTAAAGACCAGATAAATGAGTAGCCAAAATGGGCGCCAGCTATGGAGTAGACAGCAATGCCGCCCGCATCGTTGTCCACATTAGAGGTTATGATGCCGGGGCCAAGGATAGCCAAGAAAACTATCAGCCATCTCCATCTTGATTTTGATAAAATTGAACCCATAAAAATTTAAATCAGCTGTTAGCTGTTTTAAGCTAATCCTGGAACTCTGGAAATGCAGCATCCACCGCATCCCTTAAGGTTATTATCCCCTTGAGATGGTTCTCATCATCCACCACAGGCAAGGCCATTAACTTGTATTTCTTGAAGGCATCAGTGACCTCGTCGATATCATCGTTTATATTTAATTTAATAACATCTTTATTCATCAGCTCCAAGAGCTTTTTCTGAGAAGGATTGAGAACCAGTTGTCTGAGGGTGGAAACGCCGACCAGCTTTTCATCTTCATCTGTCAGATAAATATAGGAGGTGGTCTCCAGGGGGTCTGTGGAGTTTTTGAATTTTTCCAGTGCCTCAGTCATAGTCCCATCCTGTGACAGAGAAAGATACTCAACGGTCATTATACTTCCTGCAGTTCCCTCGCTGAATTTCAAAAGCTCCCTCAGTTTCTCTCTCACACCTTTATCCATCTCCTTAATCAATTTCTCCTTTTTCTCCTCGGGCAAAGACAAAAGGAGATCCACAGCTTCGTCCGGAGCCATCTCCTCCAGGATGTCCGAGGCTAAAGGTTCTGCTTCCGATTCAATCAGGGATATCCCCACTTTGGGATTAACCTCCTCCAAAGTTTCAGCTGCGGTCTCCACATCCAGCGATTCGAAAACCGCCTTTCTTTCATGCTTATCCACCTCCTCCAGGATATCCGCCAGATCGGAGGGATGGATTTCACTTAATTTTCTCAAGATTACAGTGAGTTTCAGAGTTTTCCTCTCAGGGTCACTTGCCACGGGCTGAATATGTTTCACTGAAATAAGTTTATCCCTTATCTGGTAGGCGAAAAGCCAGTTGGTTACTGCATCCACCCACCTGGTCCACTTGAGTCTTCTCAGTATTCCCCTGAGTCCGATATCCACGTGCACAATTCTCAGCTCACCCTCTGATAATAAAAGATGAACATCGTTTACCCGCTCCACCTTTGCCCCCAGGGTATCCACCACCTGCTTGTCCAGTATCTCCTTTGCCAGAAGAATTTCCATCTCCTCTGTTTCTACAGGAGAGGTCTTTTCTATGGTCTTCTCTTTTAATTTAATAATGTTCTCATTTATTGTTTGCACATCTTCCCAGTTTATCAGGAATGTATTTCTTTCTCCCTTAGCCTTTAAGCAAAGGAAGTTTATTTTGGGAAAAAGCTCCCCCAGCCTGGCTTTCATATCCACCATCTTGCCCACTAACTTACCCTGAGAACCAATTACCCTTCGTCCCAGAATCTCTGATAAGAATAAAAACATCTTGAACGAATTCTCTTTCATCTTAACCCTTAGTTTATAATACCTTTACAGGCTACAGGAGCTCAGAAATTCCCCAGACTATTAGAATAACTGGCCAGTATCTCCATATACTTCCGTCGATGTAACCCAGATTCTGCAGAAGTAAAAAAACTCCCACCAAAATGATCAGTAAACCTGTAAAAACGTCTTTTCCTCTGTGTTTACTCATAATTAAAAACTAAAATATCTATAACCTTAATTGTTGTCAAACAAATTTTATATGCAACCTGAAAAATACGATTTGGAATTCAATCTTTTGTGAATTTTAAAAGATAAAAAGAAGAAATATAATCCAGATCTTTTTAGTGATTATGATACCCGGATATGATTGGAGAAGATCCAGCCCCTTTTTCTGCGGTAAACCTCCACCCTGAAGTTGCCTTTAACCTCTGGAGTATAATCCAGAGTCTTTCCCTCACTCTCGGCTACTACTTTGCTCTCACACAAAAGTTTTATTTGTGATTTTCGTGGTGTTTTTATTCTCAGATTTATTTTCTCCTGGCTGCTTATCTCCTCACCAATTTTAACTGTTCTGTCTTGACTCTGAGCATAGAAGGCAAATCCTTTAGCATCACCCCAGCGATAATTTGATGCGAAAACATTGCAGTTTCTTAATGCTGAGGAAACTTGTTCTTTTGCATTTTTTAAATCGGGAGATAACGGTTCATCTAAAAGAATGTGAGTCCGGATGGATTTGAACTGAACCTTGTAAGGAAAAATAATTATCCGGAATGGTCCTATTCTGTAGGGATAGGCATGAACATCCACCCCTCCTATGCCCACAACTTTTCTTTTTTGATTCAGCTCATCCCATCTTTTCAATATCCTCCGGGTGGGTGAATCCAGAACCCTTCTGGGATAAAGAACCATCTTCAGTTGATTGAACCTGGTAAGCTTCTCCATCCATTCGGACATCTGATTCCAGATCTCTATCCCGTCGAATCCCTCTGCTTCCCAGGCGGTCCAGGGATAGGAGGGATATTTAGGCAGGGAGTTTCGGATCTCGTCAGGATGAGCGATTATTCCCAGGCCGCCATCATCCTTAATCTTTTTAACATATTCGAATGCTGTGAGCTCACCCGGCAAAACATCCTCCACTCCAAAAACCAGATAATGATTCATATTCTGGCTATCCTGAATCTCGTATCCGATAATAACCAGGGTATCCCCATAAAAACCCTCCAGACCCCGATGATATGGTCTGAGACTCATATGATCGGTGAACATCAGAAAATCCAGTCCAGTATCCTGTCCAACCCTTATAATCTTTTGGATAGGCTGGCTTCCGTCGGATTCCGTGGAGTGAATGTGGATCACGCCAACATATTCATACCAGTCAGGCAATTTGTCTCCCTGAGGTTCTAACTTCTGTAAAACACTTATCTGATTTCTCTTTTAAATCTGTCCGGCACTTTAATAAATATAATCAGGCCCAATATCATTACGCAGATCAAAATCCCGATTGCGAACCTGTATTGAATGGTCTTCAATACCTCCACCGGGAAATATACTCCTGTAGATTCGAGAAACGACACGACCTTCTTAACCAGAAAATTATCTTGTTTAAAATACAGCAC
>JBARPA010000002.1:0-4944 GCA_049642665.1 Candidatus Zixiibacteriota bacterium | reverse complement strand
CCTTCTCCCCCGCTGAAAGCGGGGATCTTCGACTTAAGAAAAGAAGGGGAACAGAAGTCCCTCTCTTCCTAAGAGAGGGATACTCCGCCTGAGGCGGATCCGCTTAAGGCGGAAGGGTGAGTTCTTGATCTAATACTATTTTACCAATCATTCTTCCAATCCCACTTTTTTTAAGATTGTTTTGAACCTCGGGTCAGAGCGGACGCTGTCAAATCCTGGATCCACCTTTATCTCAAGCAAGAGATTGTCTTTTTCCTGATATGCCTTGTTCAACCAGTTAAAGCCCTGGTTATCCTCGTCAAGGGCAAAATAAATCTTGGCAATATAGTAAGGGGAGGCGTACTCCTTTTCCCTTCGTTTAATTAAATCGTTTACCACCCCCACAGCCTTGTCTTTTTTCCCCATCTTTGCATAAGCTATTCCTGTAAAGCATTCTATTTCGTGATCCCAGGCACTCGAAAGGGCTTTTTCTTTTTGAAACTCTGCCAGAGCTTCTTTATACATTGATTTTTGCAGATACACCATCCCCAGAGTTGCATGCGTCAGGCTGAAGTTTGGGTCCATCTCAATCGTCTCCTGGAGTGCATCTATAGCTCGGTCATACTGGCGAGCATAGAAAAACACCAGGGCCTTATTTCTGTTTATCACCAAGGATAAAGTATCCAGCCTCCGGGCGCATTCTATCTCCTCCATGGCTTCCTCGAACCGAGCCATGTACATCAAAAGAAGAGCGTACCAGTGGTGGGCAGTGGGATAATTGGGGTTTAGCTTAATGGCTCGCTTACATTCCCTTTCTGCACCTTCCCAATCCCAGTAACGGAATGAAACCATCCCTAACGATGCGTGGGCTTCAGCTAAGGTATTATCTATTTCCAGTGCCTTCAGTGCTGCTTCCTGCGCTTTAGCATTTAATTCCTTTGGCGAAATGGAACTATAATCCTGAAGTGTATGGTATGAGTCAGCCAGCCCAGAATATGCCAGAGCGTAGTCCGGGTCTTTTTCTATTGCCTGCTGAAAATACTGGATGCTTTTTTTCAAACTCTCCTCTGTTCTTTTATTCCAGAAGTAGTGGCCCTTCAGATACAAGTCGTAAGCATCGAGATCATCGGTATGGCGCTTTACCAGTTTCTCTTTTTCTTCCCTGAAAAGCTTGACCTTCAAATTGTCCACTATGGCCAGAGAGATCTCATCCTGGATCACAAAGATGTCCTCCGGGCAGCACAGCTCTTCAATGTTGCGATCGTATTTATCTGACCAGATATGGTAACCATCAGCTACATTTATCAGCTGGGCAGTAATACGCACCCGATCCCCTGCCTTCCGCACGCTTCCCTCAAGCAATGTTTTCACGTTCAATTTATTGCCGATCTCACGGATATCCGTTTCTTTACCTCTGAATGAAAACGCTGAAGTCCGGGCAACGACATGCAATCCCTCCACGTGTGTCAGGGCATTTATAATCTCATCTGCCATACCATCACAAAAGTACTCCTGTTCCGGGTCATCACTTAAATTTTTGAATGGTAATACGGCTATGGAGGGCTGGAGCTTTTCTGTAGAAGATGTTTTTATCAAAGATTCAAGCTCTTTTCTGATCCTTCTCAAATCAGCTAGAATATCTCCAACCTTTGAGTAGCGCGAATCCGGGTTTTTATCCAGAGCTTTCTTTGTAATTTGCTCCAATTCCTGCGGCACATCGTTTCTGAGGTTTATTAGCGGCTCAGGCTCCTCGTTTAAAATGGAATAAATCACAGCCTGTTCGTATTCTCCTTTAAAGGGCAGTTGTCCGGTTATCATCTCGTATAAAACTACACCCAAAGACCAGATATCAGTCCGGGTATCTGTGCTTCCACCGCTTGCCTGCTCCGGAGACATGTAGGCAACTGTTCCCATTGTTTTTCCTTCTTCGGTAACCCGTGAACCTCTTGTCGTCTTGGCCAGACCGAAATCCATAATCTTCACCTGGTCTTTTGAGGTTACCATTATGTTGGTGGTCTTGATATCCTGATGAATGATCTCATTCTCATGTGCCTCCTCTAAGCCCTGGGCAATTTGAATGGCGATCTTTATTGCATCATTTAACTTCAACGAGCCCGACGCAATTTTGTCTTTCAAGCTCTGACCCTCGATATAACCCATGGCTATGAAGGTTTGCCCTTTAACCTCATCGATTTCATAGATAGTACAAATGTTGGGATGGTCCAGCAGCGCAGTAGCTTGAGCCTCATTTAAAAAACGGGCTTTTTCTTCCTCGCTCCCCAAAATCTGCGGTGCGAGAAACTTCAAAGCAACCAAACGTTTAAGCTTGACATCCTCTGCTCTATACACAACCCCCATACCACCTTCACCAATCTTATCAAGAATTTTATAATGAGATATTCTTTTCCCGATCATAGACCACACCTCCCGCCCCGCTTCATACAGCGGGATCTGAGACTTTCGCTTTGCTTCAGCAGGACAGGCATTCCACCCGGGCCAAGCTTCTCCAAAATCTTGTAATGCGAAATAGTTTTCCCTATCATCTTATGCCCAGGTAAAGCTCCTGCTATTATTTTACTAAAAACATCCTATTTGTCAATCAAAATTTGGTGTTTAACAACTACCGTAAAGGATAAGCTCTCCTGTAAGTAAAGGTCATTTAAGCCAGAAATGATGGGTGGGTAAATTAATTCCTTAAACTTTTTGGCCATCGATGTGATCTAAGGGAAATTGAAAAAAGGTTAGTGGATTATAGATTGAGTCCATTGTGAAGGTAAATGCCCATTGGAACATCGAAGAAGCTGTCTCACGGTAAAGTAGCCAGAAAGATACTATAATACTGGACCAGGAGATGCTTCTATAATATGATTACATTAAATCTAACGTAACTCCCTTAAAAACTATATCATTTGTAGGACCTGATCAGTCGGATCCATTAGTGAATTCAATTTTCTGTTCCCAGAGCATTCTTGACCGTGTAAGATAGGTGTAAAACTCCTCCATAGCTATGGTTATCGAAATCCCAGCTGTAGAGTTCAAGATGTGAGGTATCACTCTCAAGCGACAGGCACTTAAAAAGAAAGATGATGGCATTACCACTTTTCCAGTTGGGCCTGTTCACGATTTCCTGGACCAGCGTTTTCAGGTCCGGGGTATAGTCTCTTACTCCTGGCGAAGCGTTAATCATCTGATTCCACATAACAGCAGCCTCTGTTCTCCTTTTCCACCTGTTACTTATATCATAATACCCTTCACCGGCAAGTACAGTGGCGCTATCCACGTTCTCGCAGGCTATGGAATCTACTGCATGTATAAAAGTGGAAACATAATTGACCAGGCTGATTTTAGCTGAGTTGATCATTGAACCTTGAGGAATCTGAACATTGGGGAACCTGTACGCTCCGCCCCATCGATCCAGATCAACCCGAAGCTCAATATAATTATAGTAGGTGTTAACGTACCCTTCGCCTACACTTTCCTGCCCATCATCTTCACTTTGAGCTCCAGATATCTCCAATTCTCTTATTATATTCCAATTTTCGGGAAATTTACTGATGGTGCTATTTGTATTCCAGCTCCTCTTACCCAACCCCACATCCGTGGGTCCTATTGGATTAGCCTTTTTGTTCCAATCTCCTACGGAAGTACATGACAAGATTAGAAATAAAGACAACATCACTAAATGCTTCATCTTTATCATCTTACCTCCCCTGCCTGCTCATATGTTTAATCATCGCCCTGCAAATTTAACCCCATGAGCACCCCCTGTTTGTCTTGCACCTCCTTTTAATTTAATGTTTCAATCCTTAATAATCGTTAACAAAACTACTTAGTAATGCTCTCTATGTTATATTGTCGACAAATGGGATTTCAAAAATTAGATTGACGTAATTTTACTTATTCCCATAAAACCCGCATAGCACCAGATCTGAACAGGTATCAAAATTGGTCTGCAGAAGCTTACCTGAACAAAATGTGATACTATCATTAGAATCCAAAGGAATAGGTGATAATTATGATCAACCAGTTTATTGGATGGCTTTTGGGACTGGAATTAATGAGTTATGTCTTGATTTTAGAAAAAAATCTGAGGTTTTATACTATTTCGCATTAAGAAGAAGGTTACAAAATTCCCCGCCTCTTAATAAATTTAATCATTTTCCTTCTGATTCAGTAGTTTCCTTAAGAATGTGGGGTGTTATGAAGATCACGGTCTCCACCTCGTCCACCCTTTTATCGGTTCGGCTGAAAAGATAACCTAATATAGGAATATCACCTAAAAGGGGTACTTTTCTCCGGGTTATGGTTTCGTTTTTCTGAAGAAGTCCCCCGATCACTATGGTTTCGCCGTCTTTAACTCTAACCTTGGTTACCACTGCCCTCTTGCTGACCACCGGCAAACCAGTAGCTCCGGTGCCCACCACGTCGCTTACCTCGGGTTGTATCTCAACGGTGATCTCATTTTTTTCAGAAATATAGGGCACAATGATCAATGACACGCCAACCGGGATCCTCTCCAGCTGGCCATAAGCATATGCTCCCGTCCCCGTGACTATTATATAATATTGTTCTTTTCCAATCAGGATAGTTGCTCTTTGGCCCTCCTGAGTTGCTACCCGGGGATTAGCTCGTATATTTACCTCGCCATCCTGGACCAGAGCCTTCAAGGTAACGTTAAAATCTCCTATCCACCCCTGGATCTTCTGATCCGGTCTAAAAAGCCTCAGCCCCAGAGTTGAATCCAGCACGTCCCCAACCGGGAAAATCACGTCCAGCTGTTTTTCATCCTTAGTGCCTAACCAGCTGGCATCCAGGCCCAGGCTTTTTCTGGCCTCCTTTGAAAATTCGGTTACCAAAGCCTCTATCATAACCTGCCGGGGTGGCACATCTATTATTGCCAGATCCCGTTTAATGCTTTGCATGATCTCGGGAGAGGCTGTGACCGTTAAGATATTAGCGCCAGCA
>JBARPA010000001.1:0-6107 GCA_049642665.1 Candidatus Zixiibacteriota bacterium | reverse complement strand
GTCCAGAGTATGACATACCAGCACCAGATGTAAACACCAACTCTCAGATAATGGCCTGGATTCTGGATACCTACCTCTCGACCATATCCCCTCACGAGCGACAGCGATGCACCCATGTAGTCACCGGCAAACCAATTGAATCAGGCGGAAGCCTGGGACGGGATAAAGCCACCGGACAGGGAGTAGTTTATACTATTGAGGAATGGGCAAAGGATAGCAGTTTTTCCTTAAATGGTGCCACTTACATAGTTCAGGGATTCGGAAACGTTGGATCCTGGACAGCTAAATTATTGAAACAAAAGGGAGCAAAACTTGTAGCTGTTGAGGATGTCAGTGGTGCGATTTGCAATCCAGAAGGTATGGATCCCGATGAACTCATAACCTATGCTAAAAACAATGAGGGAGTAATCTCCGGCTATAAAAAGGCTGATCCAATAGATCACGATCTCTTCCTCCGCACCCAAGCCGATATCTTCATTCCCGCTGCATTAGAAAATCAAATCACAGCGGAGACTGCTCCTCATATGAGCTTCAAGCTTGTTGCCGAAGGTGCAAATGGTCCCACTGATCCAGAGGGTGATGCAATTCTCAAAGAGAAAGGAACCGATGTAATACCCGACATTCTCTGTAATTCTGGAGGCGTGATCGTGAGCTACTTCGAATGGCTTCAAAACAAACGAAGCGAATTCTGGGATCTCCAGGAGGTGGACTGCAAACTGCACAAAAAAATTATAAGTGCGTATACCCGGGTTCGTGATGTGGCCAAGAAGTTCAGCACGGATTGGCGGACAGCTGCTTATATCGTTGCGCTTTCCCGTCTTGAAACAGTTTACAAAGAACGAGGAATTTTCCCCTAATTAATACGGTCACCTCTAAAAAAAAGAGGTCCTTTTCAGCTATTGAAGTGCTGAAAAAGACCTCTTTTCTTTTTTAGTTACTGCTTACCAGGATATCTCAAACGGTCTCACTACCAATCAGTCAATACTCGACTAAAACAATTTTTTTAGTATTTGTTTTCTTCATAATTGCTTTAACCTGTTTTTGTTTGACAAGGTTTTGTTCTCCCTCTATATTCTTATTTATGATCAAATTAGAGGATGTATCTTATTTCTATCAACTGGATAAGGAGGAGAATTTTCTGGCTCTGGACGGGATAAATCTGGAACTGAAAAAAGGGGAGTTCGTTGCCATTATCGGGGCCAATGGCTCAGGTAAAACCACCCTGGCCCGGCTTTTAAATTCTTTAATTACACCTGCTTCCGGAAAGGTCCTAGTAGATGATCTTAACACCTCGGACAAAAATCTGCAAAAGCAGATAAGGATCAAGGTGGGAATGGTTTTCCAGAATCCGGATAACCAGATTATTTCTACAACAGTTGAACGGGAGATCGCATTTGGCCTGGAAAACCTGGCTCTCCCCTACCCGGAGATCAAGGAAAGAGTGGAATGGGCACTTTCCGCTTTCAATCTGCAGGAATATAGAAATCACCCCCCTCACAGTCTATCCGGGGGCGAAAAGCAAAAGCTCTCCTTGGCTTCCGTTTTAGCCATGAGGCCATCATATTTGGTTCTGGATGAGCCTACATCCCTTTTAGATCCTAAGGGCAGAGAAGAGGTCAATGATATCATACAACAATTATCAAAAGAATTGACCGTCATTCACATTACCCAGTTCCCTGAGGAAGCCCTGTTAGCGGATCGGGTTCTGGTAATAGATAAAGGTAGAATAGTCAAGGATGGTTCACCCTCTTTTGTTTTCTCTAAAATCAATGAACTTAGAAAAATGAGCCTGGGAGTTCCAATTACATTTGAGATAAAAGAGAGATTTAGAAAATCTGGAATAGAATTAAAGAGTACTACCATCAAAATGGATGAGCTAATAGATGATATTGTTAGTTTAAAAATAAAACCTGAGAAACAAGAAGAATTAGATTTTTCAGGCAAAGAAATCAATGCAGAAGTTACAACTCCAGGTGAACCATTGATGGATATTGAAAATGTAACTTATGTTTACGACCAGGGTTTACCCACAAAGAAAAAGGCTTTGGATAATATAAGTTTCGAAATTGAAAAGGGTGATTTTTGTGGATTGATCGGGCCAACGGGCTCAGGAAAATCCACCCTGGTTCAGCATTTGAACGCCCTGCTTCAACCCACTCAGGGAAGGGTTTTAATCGATAAAAAGGATTTAAAAGATAAGAATATCGATTTGAGAAAGATCCATCAGAGGGTTGGTCTGGTTTTTCAATTTCCAGAACTGCAACTTTTCGAGGAAACGGTTTTCGACGACATCGCATTCGGTCCGCGAAATTTAGATCTTTCTGAGCAGGAAATTAAAATAAGAGTACAAAAATCCATGACAGAATTGGGTTTAGATTTCGAAATATTTTCACCAAGATCTCCCTTCTCTTTATCCGGCGGAGAACAAAGAAAAGTTGCAATTGCCGGTATTCTGGCTTTGAATCCTGAGGTCTTAATTCTGGATGAGCCCACTGCAGGTCTGGATCACCAGGGCATAGAGCAGATTAAGAATGTGCTTTTAAAACTAAACAGAGATGGAACAACCATTATCCTAATCTCCCACAACCTTGATCTGGTAGCTGAACTTGCTAGAAAAATCCTTTTGCTTGACAAAGGGAAAATAGTCTCCTTTTGCGAGAAAAAGGAGTTTTTTAAGTCACCGGAAATACTTCTCTCCGCAGATTTAAAACCACCTCTAATTTCGGAGTTTATTTCGAAACTATCCCAAAAGGGTTTCAATATTACCCCATATCTTTTTACCTTAGATGAGGTTATATCAGAGCTTGTCAGAAATTTTCGTTCCCCTTATTAATAACCAATACTAAAATAGTTTTCCCTGATGCTGTGGCAATAAGAACTACCGAAGCTAATTAAAACTATACTGGCAGGGCTAAATGCCCTGCCCTATGGTTGAGAAGCTATTGTCGCTCATAGAGGCGGGAATTCATCCCGCTTCGAATTGAGGTCTTCCAACGAACTGGTATGGTCTGTCCTAACTGGGGCTGAGACATTGTCACTGGTTTTGTAGTTTTAACAGCCTGGTGGCGGGCCGTTATTGAAAAGATAGTTTATAAGATATACCACGTCGACTATACTGACTTTCCCATCACAATTGGCATCTCCCACCTCCCAGGGCTGAGGTGCGGATCTACCTCTGAAGAGATAATTCACCAGATACACCGCATCGGATATGGTAATCTCATCATCTCCATTAGCATCACCGCAAATATAAACATACAAGCTCACAATTTGTGTATCAGCACTGAACTGATCCTCAACCACCACCTTGAAGCTGTCCTCAAAAGCCAAATCCGGAACCTCACCTATTAAAGAATCGTACTGAACCGAACACCATGCGGGAATTTCAAAATAGCTGGTCTGGTGAATTGAATCGTCCGGATCGTATATTTCCGGATAGTATCTCAGCGTCTCCTGAGTCGCCACAACCAAAGAATCTGATGAAACTATCTCTGGAGGGACATTGCCCGAAAGAACTGTAAAGGTATGAGCGCCCGGAACTCCGATGGGCGGATGAGTTATCACTCTACCTAAGGAGTCAGCTGCTTTAATAAAATATGAAACCTGGGTGCCCGGAACCTGAGCGGGAATATGAACATAGAAGGAATCAGGATTGGAGGTGGACTGTAAATGAAGGGTGTCAAAGGAGGATTCGTTTATTTTATAATAAACCAGAAGGGATTCGGGTATCAAACCTGCGTTGCTGTGATCCCTGATCTCCGCTGAGACCGGGTAATCCTGATCTGAAATGCAGGTATCGAAAAGGGGAATATGATTCACAAAAAGCATATACCTGTCACAAACTCCCATTATCCGACAATGAATGGCATCGTTTTCATACCAGTATCCATAGAATCCTAATATTTCATATCCGGGCATAGCCTCCTGATAAATCCTCAGCGCTACCGTATCTTCAGGCACATCAAACAGAGGGACAAATACCTTTTTGTTCAGGATAATGGAGTTGGTATAGGCAGTTCCCGAGGGGCAGAATATTCTAATGACAGTATAGGGCCTTGCCCAGGAACTTATCCGGGTGGACAGGAACTGAGCTCTCACGTTAAGGGAATCATAACTGGAGTGTCCTGGTGAAACCTCCTTAACCAGAATTGTGGTGGGATCCAGAAATTTTGCCCAGCAGTCTATGTGGTGGATTCCGCCGGATTCAACATAGCCTAAAACAGTGTAATCATTGCCCAGAAAAGCTTCCATAATGGAATCAACCTCAGCCTGAGTTTTGTCGGGATTTTCATCATAAACTAAGCGGGTAGACATTGAAACTCCCAGTCCATCGGACATATGATTCCCTCCGGTATGAACAAGATCCATACCATAAACCGGAATTCCCCATTCATCTCCGATGACCTGGGGAATTACATCATCCAGAGGACGAGGCCTGTTGTAAATATGATCCACTATCCCGTGATACCCCTCCCCGTCGAAAATAAACCAGGGCCCGTAATCCCTAGTCCAGATGGAATTGGTGGGAGCCATTATGAAATAGACATTATCCATATTCACTCCCCCGCTCTGGTAAGCTGATGTGGCCTGAGCCTGCTCAAACGAATCCTCCACTATGGTATAGATCTCCAGATCCTCCGAAATCTCAGCGACCAAGGAAACGGGAATCCCCAGAGGCCAGCGGATAATCACGCCAGTCATGGATTCCCATTCTGCAGGATTTCTAACTGATCCTTCTGGAGGAGCTGTGGTTTTATGTGCAATGCCGATTTCATCCAGCCTGGTTATCTCCTCCGGGGTCAGCTCGATGGGCAGAGATTCTATATCTTTATATTTAGAGATTTTTTCATTATCTATTCTAATTGTATCTGAGTTAATCAACGCCTGCGAGAAAACATTCGTTACAAAGCACAACTCTAAGATCAATAGTATCAGGGAAATCAGAATCCTTCTCATTTTCTCTCCAATATGATCAACATTTCCGCCAAATCAATAATTCTTAACTGCTATTATAATTATAATCAAAATCTCGAATTCAGCAAGTGTAAATAAGTTATAAGGATTAACAATAAAAACTCACAACAAGAAAGGACGTCAAAGTTAATTCTATTTAAGGACGTGACTCACATTTAATCTTAATTATTTTTAATTTTTTACTTGACAAAGTTGTTTTAAAGTTTAAATTCAGTATTTTGAATACCTTTTAAACTGGTCCGGTGAGGCCAGAAAAGGACAATAGATGAAGCTGAAAAAGAATAAATTTTTACCCTGCCTGAAGTCAAAGGGAGGGTGTTTTTTTACCTGATTCTAAGAGAGGTCAAATTTGAAAAAGGAAAAATCCATTCTCATAATGGACAGTAAAACCATTGCCCGCTCTCTGATGCGGATATCACATGAGATTCTGGAAAGAAATCGTGGAGCAAAAAACATGGCCATTATTGGAATAAAAACCAGAGGAGCTTTCCTGGCGGAAAGGATCGCTAAAATAATTGAATCCATCGAGGAGGTTAAGATACCCGTGGGTTTGATGGACATTAACCTATATCGCGATGATACCCAGAGTAAAAAGGAACAGCCCATAATACAAAAAACCGAGATATTGTTCGATGTGGTGGACAAAATAATAATCCTGGTGGATGACGTTCTTTTCACTGGAAGAACCATAAGAGCAGCACTGGACCAAATAGTAGATTTCGGCAGGCCCAGATCCATTCAGTTAGCTGTTCTGGTGGATCGGGGACACAGGGAGCTTCCCATAAGGGCTGATTATATCGGCAAAAACATCCCCACCTCTGCTGATGAACTGGTTAAAGTGAAAATAAAAGAGGTGGATGGAGAGGACAGCGTAAGTATCGTGAAAGACCATGAAAGTGAGAAAGTAAGTAAATGAGCAAAACAATCGAAGTTGTAAGCACTTGCATATGAAACACTTATAAAATTATTTTAACGGTCTACTTTAAACATTATGCCTATTACAAAACTGAAATCAAAAAACCTCCTGGGATTGGAGGGGATGTCAAAACAGGAAATCAACTTTATCCTGGATACGACTGTTAGCTTTAAGGAGATCCTGGAGCGTCCCATAAGAAAAGTCCCCACATTAAGGG